>DAIDHU010000520.1 GCA_027451915.1 Thiomonas sp.
TGGCCTTCGACCACGTGGCCGAACACCGCGTAGCCCCAGCCCTGCGGGCTCGGCGAGCTGTGATCCAGGAAGGCGTTGTCGGCCACGTTGATGAAGAACTGGGCGGTGGCCGAGTGGGGATCGTTGGTCCGGGCCATCGCGATGGTGTATCGCTTGTTCTTCAGTCCGTTGTTCGCCTCGTTGGCGATCGGTGCCTGCGTGGGCTTTTGCTTCATGCCGGGCTCGAATCCGCCGCCCTGGATCATGAAGCCGTCGATCACGCGGTGGAAGATCGTGCCGTCGAAATGGCCGCTGCGCACGTAGGCCAGGAAGTTCTCGGTGGACTTCGGAGCCTTCTCGGCGTCGAGTTGCAGGCGGATCACGCCCTTGTTGGTGTGGAGTTCAACCATGGATACATGCCTCGGAGGAAAGGGGGAAATGACGGTGCGGCGTGGATGGGGGCCTTCGCCCGGAATCGGCCTTCTCAGGGCAGAAGCTTCGCGGATTCGATGACCACGGGCTTCACGGGCACGTTTTGCATCGGCCCCACGTCATGGGTGGGAACCGCGGCAATGCGGTCCACCACGCTCATGCCGGAGACGACCTGCCCGAACACCGCATAGCCGTAGCCGTCGGGTCGGGGATAGTCCAGGCTCGAATTGTCCACCAGATTGATGAAGAACTGGGATGTGGCGGAATTCGGGTCACTGGTGCGGGCCATCGCGATGGTGCCCCGGAGATTGCGCAGGCCGTTGCGGCTCTCCAGCTTGATCGGCGCGTCGGTGGGTTTTTGCTCCAGCTGCTGGGTGAAGCCGCCGCCCTGGATCATGAAGCCCGGAATCACCCGATGGAACACGGTGCCGGCGTAAAAGCCCTTGTCCACGTAGCGCAGGAAGTTGGCCACCGTGACGGGAGCGCGCTGCGGGTCGAGTTGCACGACGATGGTGCCCAGGCTGGTCTGCAGTTGCACGCGGGGCGCCGGGGCGCTCGCGGGCGCGGCGCCCGCCGTGGGGAGGGCGCCCGGCAGGGCCGCGGCACAGCCCAGGCCCAGGCTCAGGCCCAGGAACAGGCGGCGCCCGAGGCCTGCGCGGGAGGACGCGTGGCGGAAAGGATGCATCGGAAGGTCTCCAGTTGCGCGCCGGCGGGATCAGGCCGGCAAGGTGGGATGGGGAGGCGAGCCCTCGGCCGGGACCTGGGCGGGCGCTGGTTCAATGCCTGGCCGTGCCGGTCGACGGCACCGGCATGGGGGGCGCCGCGTCGGGGCCGGCCTGCAGGCGCCGCAGGCTGGCTTGGGCATGCGCCCGAGCCGCGGCGTCGCCGGCGCTGCCGGCGGCCCGGCGATAGGCCTGTTCGGCCAGCTGCAGGTAGACGTCGCCCAGGTTGGCGCGCGCGGTGGCGTAGTCGGGGTTGGCGCGCAGGGCCATCTCCAAGGATTGCAGCGCGCGTGCCGTTTCGCCGCGCGCCGCATACAGCACCGCCAGGTTGTTGTAGGGCTCGGGAAGTTCGGGATAACGCCGGATCAAGGTGCGCAGCAGCTCGATGGCCTGCCCGTCGTGGTGCTGCTGCTGCAGGATCAGCGCCTCGGTGAGCTGGTACTGGGGATCCCCGGGGCGCTGGCGGATCAGTCCGCGCACGGCCTGTAGCGCCTGCTCCAGGTGGCCGGCAGCCTGCAGTTGCCGGACCTGGTCCAGGTCATCGGCGCGTGCCAGGCTGCACGCGCAGCCCAGCAGCAGGGCCAACAGCGTACAGGCTCGGCGAAGGCGGCAAAGGCCGGGGATCAGGGTCATGGCAGGCTCAGGCGGGACGGGCCTGGGCATTCTATGTTGGGCTTGGCGGGGGCCGTGGCTCGTCCGGGCACTCGGCGATGCGCGCCGGCAGGGCCGCCCGCAGGCCGGTGCCGGCGCCGCCGGGGGCCGAGGCGGCGGCGCCCGGTGCCGAGGCCGCCGCCTCGGCCGCCCGCAGCTCTTGTTGCTGGCGCTCGCGCAGGGCTTGCAGGGCCTGTTCCAGCTGCTCGGCGCGGCGCCTGGCCGCGCGCAACGCGTCGGCGGCGCGCAGCACGCTGGCGGCTCCGTCGATGCGATCGTGCAGCACGATGCGCCGCACGCCCTGCGCACGCAGCGCGGCGGACTGCGCGGGAAAGTCCTCCGGCGTGAAGGCCCGGGTGCCGCTGCCGAAGGCCGCCAGGAAATCCGCGAAGCCCAGGGCTCCGGGGTAATCGCGGCGTAGCACCAGGCCGCCGAGGAACACGCTCAGGCGCAGGCCCGCGCAATCTCGGGCGCTCCAGGTCACGGAGCCCTGCACGGGCAGGTTGAGGTTGTTCGATTCGAAGTCGCCGGCCGCGCAATGCATGCGCAGGAGGGTCCGGTAGGCGCCCGGCGCGTCGGGTGGCTCCACGTCGGTGGGCAGGGCCGTGATGCTGACCGTGGCGGTTTCCGACAGCGCGGCCTGTTCCTGCTGGCGCGCCTGCTCGACCTGGCTTTGCAGTTGCCGCACCTCGGCCTGGATTCGCCGCTGCTGCGCCTGCCTTCGAGCCGCCTCGAGTTGCGCGTCCTGCTGGCGCAGATCCTGCGCGGCCCTCTGGCGGGCCGCCCGGTTCAGGAGGTCCAGAAAACCAGGCGTGAAGGCCACGCCCAGGCCCGCGGTCCGCGCCGGCCTGAAGCTGCGATCGTCGCGTTGCAGGAACGGCGCGGCCGGGCCGTTCACGAAGGCCCACAGCGTGCCCTGCGCGCCGAAGACCTGGCGCAGCGCGTCCTCGCGCGTGGCGGCGGTCTGCAGCGGCCAGAGCACCTCGGCCTGCCAGCGATGTTGCAGGCCGCAGGCGGCGGCGGCATCGGCGTAACGCATGAGGCCACGCCAGGGCGCGGCCAGCAGCGCGTGGGCTGGGTAGGTGGCCCCGGCCTGCCCGGGCCCGGCGGAGTCGCCCGCTCCGGGCTGGCTCCCGGCCGCGGCTGCCGCGGGGTGTTCCCGCGGGGCGTCGGCAGCGCCCACCGCCTGATCCAGCAGGTGGCTCAGGCGCTGCAGCGCCTGTTGGGCCTCGCGGGCCAGGGATGCGCTGGTCTTCGGGTCTGCGCCGTAACTCTGGTAGTCCGCCGCGACCGCCGTGGCCTGCGCATCGCCCAGCTCGAGCTGCGCGCTCAGGCGCGCGAGGTCTTGCAGGTACTCGCGCATGTCCGACACCGCGCGCAGGTTCTCGCGCAGGGCCGTGGCCGCCCCGGGCGCCGCGCGAAGGCTGTGCTTGGCCAGGGTGCGCAGCGACTCCAGCATGTCACCCGGCGCGGGCGCCGTCGCCTGCACGCGCCAGGATTCCAGCTCCCGCAGCGCCGCCAGCCAGCGCGGCGCGGGCCGGGCCGCGTCCGCCGGCGCCAGCTCGGAGGGCTCGGGAACCTGGTGAAGCAGCCGGCGGTTGATCGCCCAGTCGGGATTGTCGGCCCCGGCCAGCAGCCCAAGCGCCGCGCGCCAGGATGCACGGCTGCGCCACGAGGGGGGCGACGAAAGCAGGGACTCGAGCGTGCGGCGCAGCTCCAGCAGCTGGCGCGCGCGCCAGTCCGTCACGAAGGCCCGCCAGGCGGTATCCACTTCCAGCGGACGCGCGCTCAGCCGCCGCCAGCTGGCCATCACCTCCCGCATGTGGGCGAAGCCCGTGGCGGTGTATTCGGCCGGCAGGCTCAGTGCGCCAGGTTCGGCGGCTTGCTCGCCGGGGGCCAGCAGATGCTCCAGGTGCAGCGCGGGCACACCGTCCAGCGCCGGGGTCTGCCGCAGCCAGGGCAGCAGGGGATCGCGCAGGCCGAGCTGGTCCAGCCGGGTGCGCACCGAGCGCAGTGCCTGCTCGGCATGGTGCGCCGGGGCCCATGCCAGTTGCGCCAGCTCGAGCTGCCACAGGGTGTCGTCCAGCAAGCTGCCGTCGCCGCGCGGCCAGCGCGGGGGGGGCAGACCCTCCAGCTGCGCCAGGGTCCCGCCCTCGCTGCGCGCGCGCAGCACGGCCAGACGACGCAGCAGGTACAGCGCCGCGGCCCCGGTGGGCGGCGCGGGGGCCGCCTCGAGCATGGGAAAGGCCCGCGGCAGGCCGCGGCAGGCGAGCAGGAATTCCCGCTTCTGCGCCGCCAGCATGGCCTGCCAGCCGCTTGCCACCAGCGTGGCGCGCGCCAGCGCCGCGTGGCCCGCTGCCTCGAAGCGGCGGATCGCCCGCTCGCGTTCCAGCAGGCGCGCGGCGCGCTGTGCGGGCGGCCAGGACGGCAGCTCCGGCGGCAGCGCCGCGGCGCGCAGCTGGCGCAAGGCCCGAAGGTTGCCGGCGAAGGATGCGCTGAGCGCCGCCCCGGCCGCCAGCGCGGCAGCCAGGCCCAGGCCGAGCAGCAGGCGCCGTGTGCGCCGCCTGCGCCGCAGTTGCGCGGCCGAGGGACGGCCCAGCCCGCGCTCGGCCGGCAGCACGCGCGCGAACACCTCGCGCAGGAACAGCCCGCGCTGCCCGAGGCCGGGCAGCGGGCCCGGGGCCGCGCCGGCTCCGAGCACGCGCGAGGCCAGGGCTGGCTCCTGCTTGCCGCTGCTGAAGAACAGTCCGCGCAGCAGGAGCGGCTCCAGGTAGGGGTGGGGCGCCAGCGCGTTGTCGGCGAAGGCCTGCAGCGGCTCGCGAAGGGCCTGCAGTTCCAGGGGGAACACCAGCAAGCCCGGGCCGGGCTCGCGCTGCCGCGCCAGCAGCTGCCAGCGCAAGCGGTTCAGTCTCTCGCCCACGGCGTCGAAGGCGCGGTCCACGAAATCGTCTTGCGGCCCCGCGGGCTCGAGCCCCGCCAGGTAGCCCAGAGCCTGCTCGAGCTGGTGTTCGGGCAGGGCACGCGCCCAGGCATCCAGGCCGTACAGCACGTCGCAATGGGTGAGCAGCACGTAGACGGGAAAGCGCTGGCGCAGCAGCGTGACGAGTTCCTCCAGGCGCGCGCGCAGGGATCGGGCCTGTTCGGCCAGGCTCTGGGGGTCGCCCTGCAGCAGCTCGCGCGCGCTCAGCGCGATCACCACGCCGTCCAGGCCCTCGCGCCGGCGCAGCTTGTGCAACATGCGCAGGTGATAGTCCCAGCGCGCCGCGACCTGCGCGCCGGCGTCGCGTTCGGGCAGGCAGTCGCCGCAGTCGAGGATCACCAGGCGGTTGAGATACCACCAGCCGAATCCGGCGCCGTCGCCGGATGCGTCGTGGATGGATGCGACCGGGCTGGGAATGCGGGCCTGCCGCAGCGCGGTGGTCTTGCCGGCACCGGTGGCGCCCAGCAGCAGGAACCAGGGCAGCGCGGCGCCATCGTGGGCGGCGCCGCCGCGCCGCAGCGCGCGCTCCCAGGCCTGGGCGAGCGCTGCATCCGGCGGAACCTGGCGCCGGGTGGCCACTCGCCGGCCGCGAAGGCGCCGCCAGAGGCGTCGGCCCAGGCGCGCGGCGAACCAGGCAGCCAGCAGCGCCGGCAGCAGCAGCAGGCTCCACCATGCCGGCAAACGCGCCATCAACACGCCCGCCAGGGCGCCCGCCTGCACCAGCACGGCCAGCAGCGCGACGGCGAGCATGCGCAGGAACTGGGCGGTCATCGGGGCCGGGCCTCCGGGGGTCAGGCGGCGAACCAGTGCCGAATGGCCTGACGCAGCAGCCCCACGTACACGCTGAACAGCAGGCCCAGGGCCGCCGCCGTCGCCAGCGCGAGGCCGGCCGGGCTGCGCAAGGCGTCGCGCAGCCGGCGCCGCTGCGCCCCGGGCCGCTGGGGCGGCGGCTGCCCGACCAGCAGGTCCACGGATTCGGGCGCCGACTCGAGAATGCGCGCGAGCTCGGCGTCGCGGGTCTCGCGCCAGGCCTGCTCGTCGGAGTCCAGCGCGAAGCGACCCCGCAGGCCCAGGAGCAGGGCCAGCGCGAATACCTCGCGCACCTCCTGCTGCTGCGGCCCGAGTTCGCGCAGGTGCCGGAAAAAGCCCTCGCCCGCATCGATCACTCCGAAATGACCCCGCTGCAGCAGGTGGTCGCGCCACTTTCCCGCGTGTTCCCAGTCGGCTGTCTGCAGGCGCTCGTCGGCCCATGCGGCGGCGGCATAGGCGGCGAGCTCGGCGTGTTCGGGCGGACAGCTTGCAAGAGCCGCGCGCGCGCGCGCCTCGCGGAACCAGCCCTCGATGCGCGCGGCGGCGTCCTCGGCGCTGCCCGAGGGCGCCTGCGCGAAGGACTGCACGCGCGCGAACCAGGGGATGTAGGCGTCGATCAGGCGGGTCACCGCGCGCGCTCCACGACGATCAGGCTGGCCTGCAGTTCGGCGGGGGCGTCGGGCCAGTGCAGTTGTACTTCCCCCTCGCGTTGCGCGGCCTCCCACAGCGGGCCCGCGTGGCCGATGCGCCAGTGCCTGCTGCGAGGGCGAGAGGGCAGCCCCGGCGGCACCGCCGCCAACGGGAGCAACGCCAGCCCGGGCAGCGCATGCGCGATCAGCGCCGGCATGCACGAGGGTGGCGCCAGGCGCGCGCGGGACTCGACCTGGGCCGACCACTGGGCCGGTGGCGCCGCGGCGCTGAGCATGAGGAAGAATTCATTGCGGCGCCCGAAGGCCGCCTCCGGCAAGCGGGTGCCCAGGGCCCCGCCGCGCGGCGCCAGGGGCAGCACGTAGGCCGGGCCCACGGTGATGTCGCGCAGCAGCAGGCGCAGGGTTTCGCGCACTTGCGAGAAGCACTCGCGCAGGCGATGCGGGTCGAAGTCGCTCAGCCCCTCGGGCCTCGACGGCGTCGCGCCCAGCGCATCGCAACGGGTGGTGAAGCAGCTCAGCTCGGCCGCCAGTTCACGCAGCCGGGCGTACACGCGGGCCGGCCGCTCGTGGCGGTTCGCGCAGGCGGTGTTCAGCCAGCTGCCTGCCACCGCCAGGGTACGCAAGGCCAGCATCAGCTGCATTTCGTCGCGGCTCGCCTGGGCCGGGCCGGCGGGGTGGATCTCGCCGTCGATCTTGAGTTCCTCCAGCTGATGCAGTCTTGCGCCCAGTTCGTCGCGCAGGTCCGCCAGAAGTTGCAGCAGCGCCTCGCTGGCTCCCAGCGCATAGCAGGGCGGGATGTAGGCATCGTCCAGTCGCACGCCCTCGCCGTCGTGCAGCAGGCGAGCCACCGGGAGGAGCTCGAAGCCCTGCAGATGCTCGAGCTCGGGCTCGAAGAACACCCGCAGCACCTGCTTGAGCGTGCGCACCTGCGCGGGCGGGCCGTCGGAGTGCAGGTCGGCGCGCTCGGGTGCTTGCAGCTGCGCGGCCAGGCGGGTCGTGACGTTCGCGGCCGCATCGGGACCATCGCACAGGCTCACGTTGGGGTGGTCCTCCGACAGCGCGGGCAGGCCCAGGTAGACCCCGAGCTGTCGACCCGCCTCGAGCCAGGCCGGATCGAAGCCCCGCGACGCGACGATGGCATTGCCGGGAAAGTGCAGGATCTCGCCGCCGGCGAAGCGCAGGCGGGCCCGGCGGATCTGGAAGCTGTGGGTGCGCAGCGCCGGCACCGCGATCTCCAGCGCGGCTAGGCCCCACAGGTCGGGCGCGAGGGCGTCGATCAGGTCGCCCAGGCGCGCCTGGGCATGCAGGGCGTCCACCTGGAAATGCTGGGGCTGCAGGAACATGCCCTGATGCCAGTA
>DAIDHU010000521.1 GCA_027451915.1 Thiomonas sp.
AGGTGACGAACAGAAACAGGATCAGCTTTTTCAGGTTGGCGTAGACCACCCGCCCCTGTTCGACCGCCGCGACGATGGTCGCGAAATCGTCATCGGTGACGATGATCCTGGCCGCGCTCTTGGCCACTTCCGTGCCGGTGATTCCCATGGCCACGCCCACGTCGGCGCGCGCCAGGGCGGGCGCGTCGTTGACGCCGTCGCCGGTCATCGCGACCACTTCGCCGCGCGCCTGCAGGGCTTCGACGATGCGCAGCTTCTGGGCTGGATGCACGCGTGCGAACACGGCGATGCGGGGCAGCGCGTCCAGCAGCTGCGCCTCGTTCATGCGCTCGAGTTCGACCCCGTCGATGCCCTGGTCCCGCGGCCCGGCGATTCCCAGCTCGCGCGCGATCGCCAGGCCCGTGAGCTTGTGGTCTCCGGTGATCATCAGCGGGCGGATGCCTGCGTCGCGGCAGGCGGCCACGGCGGCCCGTGCCTCCTCGCGCGGCCGATCGATCTGACCGATCAGCCCGAGCAGGCGCAGGCGCCCGGCCAAGGCGTCCAAGCCGGTGTCCAGCCTGGGCAGCGCATCGACTCCCGGCGCCACGGCCGCGAGGGCCAGCACGCGCAAGGCCCGCTGGGCCATCGCCTCGGCAGCGGCGCGCGCGGCCTGCAGGGTGTGCGGATCGTCGGCTCCGCACAGGCGCAACACGGCCTCGGGCGCACCTTTCACGAACAGCTCCGGAGACGCGCCGTCGACGGCGTGCGCGCTGGCCATCATGCGGGCCTCGGAGTCGAAGGGGATCTCGTCGACGCGCGGGTAGCGGGCACGCAGCGCGCCGGTGTCCATCCCGGCCTTCGCCGCGACCACCAGAAGCGCGGCCTCGGTGGGATCGCCGAGCACGCTCCACGCGGGCATGCCCTCGCGCGGTGGAACCAGCTGCGCGTCGTTGCACAGCACCGCCGCCAGCAGGAGCTCGCGCAGCGCCGGATCGTCGGCAGACAGGGTCCGCCCCCCTTCGCGCAGGCTGCCTTCGGGCGCGTAGCCGACCCCGCCGACCTCGATGCTGCGATTTCCCCGCAGCCACAGCGCGCTGACCGTCATCTCATTGCGGGTCAGCGTGCCCGTCTTGTCACTCGCGATCACCGTGGTCGAGCCCAGGGTTTCCACCGCCGACAGGCGGCGCACGATGGCACCGCGTGCCGCCATGCGCTGGATGCCCACCGCCAGCGCGATGCTCATGGCCACGGGAAGGCCCTAGGGCACCATCGAAACCGTCTGGCTGACCGCCACCATCAGCAACTCGGCCAGCGGCAGCCCGCGCAGCAAGCCGAAGGCCATGACGGCGACGAACAGCGCCAGCGCGCCTACCACCAACTGGCGCCCGAAACCGGCCAGACGCAGCTCCAGGGGCGTCGGGGGTTCTCGCGCCTGGCGAGTCAGGCGCGCGATCGCGCCTACCTCCGTGTTTTCGCCGGTGGCCGTCACCACGGCGCGCCCGCGTCCGGCCGTGATGTAGGTGCTGGAGAACACCATGTTGTGGCGATCCCCCAGCCCGGTGGCCTCGGGCAGGGCCTCGACGCGCTTGCCCACGGGCACCGACTCGCCGGTCAGCGCCGCCTCGGCCGTCGCCAGCGAGGAGGCCTCGATCAGGCGCGCATCGGCGCCCACCGCGTCTCCGGCCGCCAGCAGCAAGAGGTCGCCCGGCACCAGTTCGCGCGCCGCGACTTGCTGCTCACGGCCGTCGCGCACCACGCGCGCCTGCAGCTCCGAGAGCCTGCGCAAGGCGGCCATCGAGCGTTCGGCGCGCCCCTCCTGCAGGGCGCCGATCAGCGCGTTGACCAGCACCACGCCGAGAATCACTCCCGCATCGCCCCAATGACCCAGCGCGGCCGACAGTGCCGCTGCGGCGAACAGGATGTAGATCAGGGGGCTGCCGAACTGGCGCAGCACCAGGCGCCAGGCCGGATCCACGGGCGCCTCGGCGATCGCGTTCGGGCCGAACTCGGCGAGGCGGCGCGCGGCCACATCCGGCGCCAGACCGGAATCGGCGTCGCTTTCGAGGCGCCGCAGCACCTCGTCGGCATCGGCGGCGTGCCAGGCGAGCAGGGGAGAGGGATTCATGGCGCGGGGCCGCGGGTTCAGAGCGCGCTGGCGACGGTGCCCATGAGGAAGCCCGCGCAGACCAGACTCACGCCGATCACGCAGGCATGCACCCGCAGGCTCGTGGCGCCGAGCACGAATAACCTCCCCGCGAGCAGGCGACCCATCGCGGACAGCGGCCTGAACAGCAGCACCGCGCCGGGCCCCAGACTCACTGTACCGAGGGCCCCGCGGCACGGCCTTGATGCGCATCACCATCGGCGGCCGCGCGCATCGAGCCATCGCCTCACCAGGGGACTGTGGCCCCCAGTCGGTCCAGGTAGCGCAGGCCCGGCTTGCCGCGCTGCTCGAGAATGCGGTCGACGATGTCGGGCACGGTCTGCTCCAGGGTGAAGGGCGCGTCCGGGCCCCCCAGTTCCGTGCGTATCCAGCCGGGTGCCAGCAGCAGCAGGGAGCGCGGGCTGCCGGCCTGACGCGCGGCGTGGCAGCGCATGAGCATGTTCAGCGCCGCCTTCGAGGCTCGGTACAGCGCGCGCCCGCCCTGCTGGTTGTTGGACACGCTGCCCTGGCCCGAGGACATGAGCCCGAGCAAGCCTGCGGGCGCGACCAGATCGTCCAGGATCTCCAGGGCGCGCAGGGGCCCCAGCGCATTGCTCAGCATGACCCGGACGAACTCCTCGGTGGGGAGCTCGGCCAGGGTCTGGTCCGGATCGGGGTTCACGGTTCCCGCGTTGACGAACAGGATCTCGAAGCGGCGCCCGGCCAGGCGCTCGCGCAGCGCGTGGAGCTGGTCGATCTGGGTGATGTCGACCGACTCGACCGCGAGTCGGTCCGGTTGCACGTCGGCCAGTTCGTGCAGGCCGGTGCGGGCCTGGCCGCGCACCGTGCCGACCACGCTCCATCCGCGCTGCAGGAACTCGGCGGCCATGGCCAGGCCGATGCCGCGCGACGCGCCGATCAGGAGGATGGCGGGAGAGGATGGGGGGAAGTCGTGCATGGGAGTCCTGGATGTCCGTGCAGGGGCAGTGTGCGCCCGCGAGCTGGCTCGCCCGGTACGGTCACGCGGAAGGCGACCTTGCGCGAGCAGATCGCCCGGAGATTGCGCGCTTCAAGGCTCGAGAAAGTACTCGGCGAAGCGCCCGCCCGAATCGGTCCAGTGCCCGCTCAGGGTCCAGCCCGCGCGCCGCGCGAGATCGGCGAAGCCTTCGACGGTGTATTTGTAGGAGTTCTCGGTGTGGATGGTCTCCCCGGCGCGGAACTCGAGGCGCTGGCCGTCCACGCGCACGGTCTGCGCATGACGGCTGCGCAGGTGCATCTCGATGCGGCTCTCGGAGTCGTTCCAGATCGCCTCGTGCGCGAAGGATCCGGGATCGAAGTCGGCGCCGAATTCGCGGTTGATGCGCTCCAGGAGATTGAGGTTGAAGGCGGCCGTCACGCCGCGCGCGTCGTCGTAGGCGGCCACCAGGGTGTCCGGGTCCTTGCGCAGGTCCACGCCGACCAGGGCCCCGCTGCCCATCGCGCGCCAGCGCCGCAACAGGGCCAGGGCGTTCGCGGGGTCGAAATTGCCCAGCGTGGAGCCGGGGAAAAAGAACACGGGCCGGCCCGCCGCGGCCACCTCGGGCAGGGTGAACGAGGCCGTGAAGTCGGCCTGCAGCGGATACACCGGCAGCGCGGGGAATCGCTGGCGCAGCAGGCGCCGTGCACCCTCGAGCGCGCTGGTGGAAATCTCGATCGGCACGAAACCCGCGGGCTCGCGCATCTGTTGCAGCAGCATGCAGGCCTTCTCGCCCGAGCCGCAGCCCGGCTCGACCAGCAGCGCGCCGGAGCCGATGCGCCGTGCCATGTCCGGGGCGTGGAGTTGCAGGATCTCGGTCTCCGCGCGGGTCAGGTAGTACTCGGGCAATTCGCAGATGGACTCGAACAGGGCCGAGCCGGCGGCGTCGTAGAGATAGGCGCTGGGCAGGCGCTTGGGCGTGCCCAGCAGGCCCTCGAGCACGGCGCTGCGCAGGCGCTCGGCGGTGGCTGCGGGAAGAGTCATTCCAGATCCTTGGCGAGGCGCAGTCCCATGAACTGCCAGCGTTGATGGGGATAGAAAAAGTTGCGGTAGCTGGGTCGCAGGTGGGCGCGCGGGGTCACGCAGGAGCCTCCGCGCAGCACCATCTGCCCCGACATGAACTTGCCGTTGTATTCGCCCACGGCTCCGGCGGCGGGCTTGAAGCCCGGATAGGCCAGGAAGGCGCTGGCGCACCATTCCCAGACATCGCCGAAGCATTGCGTCCCATGCGTGACCGGCGCCGGCCGGTACAGCCCGCTGTCCAGCAGGTTGCCCTCGATGGCCTGCCCGCGTGCGCGGCATTCCCACT
>DAIDHU010000522.1 GCA_027451915.1 Thiomonas sp.
ATGCCGGCGCGACGGCCTACGGTGCATGGAAACGCTTCCATACGAAGCCCGGGACCCTGGGCTGGGACGGCCCGGCCGGCCCAGCGTGAAGGGTCCGGCGGCGGCCCTCGCGGCGGGGCCGGCGCGCAGGAAGATTGCCGCAGGAGACGACCATGCATGAAGCCTTGACGGCCTGGCGGAGGTGCCGATGACTCCCTTGCCCGCGGCTCGGCGCCGGCCCTCGGCGCGGCACGCGCCGGCGCCGCGTGCCGGCCTGCTGCCGACGCGCCTTCCCCATGTGCCGCGGCGGGTCTGGAGCGCGGCGGCCTCGCTGTGCACGGTGCTGCTGGCCTGGGCCGCCTTCACCTGGGTGTGGCCCGTGGTCGACCCGGGGCGCTTTCCGTCGCCGCACGACGTGTACGAGGCCGCGCTGCAGTTGTCCTCCGGGCGTGGTTACGCCGGGGGCACGCTGGCGGCCCATGTCTGGCAGAGCAGCAAGCTGGTGCTGGCGGGGTTTTTCGTGGCCTCGGCCATCGGCGTGCCGCTGGGCCTGCTCATGGGCTGGAGCCGTCGGGCCGAGGCCCTGCTCAACCCGACCTTCCTGCTGCTGCGCCCGGTGCCTCCGCTGGCCTGGATCCCGCTGGCCATCCTCTGGTTCGGCCTGGGCAACGGCGCCAAGGTGTTCGTGATCTTTTTCGCGGCCTTCGTGCCGGCGGTGATCAACAGCTACACCGGGGTGCGCGGCGTGGACCGCACCCTGATCGCCGCCGCGCGGGTGCATGGCGCGTCGCGCCGCGAGCTGGTGCTCGACGTGCTGGTGCCGGGGGCGCTGCCCAGCATTTTCACCGGGCTGCGCCTGTCGCTGCAGGCCTCGTGGACCACCCTGGTGGCCGCCGAGCTGGTCGGCGCGCTGCTCGGGCTGGGGCATGTGCTGACCATCGCGTCCCTGGACATCTACCCCGGCATGATCCTATACGCCATGGTGTGGGTGGGGATCATGGGCGCCTTGATGACCGGCGCGCTGGGCTGGATCGAAGGCAAGGTGATGCCATGGCGCAACTGAATCCGGTTTCCGCCGGGGTCCTGCGGCGGCCCGCCTCGCGCAAGGAACTGAGCGCGTTGTCGGCTCTGGGTTTTCTCGGGTTTTTCGGGCTCTGGTGGGGTGTGGCGGCCAGCGGCTGGGTGCCGGGGCGCTTCCTGCCCGGGCCGCTGCAGGTGCTGCGGACCATCGAGCAGCTCAGCCTGCATGCCTATGCCGGGGCGACCCTGCCCGGCCATGCGGTGGCCAGCGTGGGGCGTTTCCTGATGGGCTTCGGGCTGGCCGCCTGCGTGGGCATTCCGCTGGGCCTGCTGATGGGCTGGTACCGCTGGCTGGACGATGTGGTGTCGCCCCTGTTCGAGGCCGTACGTTTCGTGGCGCCGATCGCCTGGGTGCCCTTCGCCGCGCTGTGGTTCGGCACCGGCATCGGCGGGCCGATCCTGATCATTTTCAGTGGGGCCTTCCCTCCGTGCCTGATCAACGCCTACCGCGGCGCGCGCCAGGTGGACCGCGTGCTGGTGGAGGCCGCGCAGACCCTGGGCGCGCCGGGTCCGCGCGTGATCGCCCAGGTGCTGGTGCCGGCGGCGCTGCCGTCCATCGTCGCCGGGCTGCGCGTGGGCGCCGGGCTGGGCTGGCAATCCCTGGTGGGCGCCGAGCGGATCGTGGTGTCGAGCGGGCTGGGGTACTTGATGGTGCAGGGCCAGGCCACGCTGCGCACACCGGTGGTGATGGCCTCGATGGTGACCATCGGGGTCATCGGCGTGGTGCTGGACAGCCTGCTGCGCGCGCTCGAGCGCCTGGTGCGGCGCAGTTGGGGAGATCAGGCATGAATACGGTTCAGACCCAGGCCCGGGTGGGCGCGTCGCAGCCCGTGGGGCAGGACTTGGCGGCCATCGAGTTCGAGGCCATTCGCAAGGTGTTCCGGCGCGGGCGCGAGGAGGTGGTGGCGCTCGACGGCGTGGACCTGCAGGTGCGCGAGAAGGAGTTCGTCGCCATCGTCGGCCCCTCGGGCTGCGGCAAGACCACCCTGATGCGCATGGCCGCCGGGCTGGAGTTTCCCAGCAGCGGGCAGGTGCGGGTGCACGGCCAGACGGTGCGCGGCCCCTCGCCGCAGCGCGCCGTGGTGTTCCAGCAGTTCGCGCTGTTCCCCTGGAAGACCGTGGAGGACAACATCGCCTTCGGCCTGCGTTGCACCGGCGTGCCGGCGGCGCGGCGCCGCGAGGTGGTGGGGCGCTACATCGAGTTGATGGGTCTGCAGGGTTACGCGCGGGCCTACCCGCAGCAATTGTCCGGGGGCATGCAGCAGCGCGTGGCGATCGCCCGCAGCTATGCGCTGGATCCCCAGGTGCTGCTCATGGACGAGCCCTTCGGCGCGCTGGACGCGCAGACCCGCGTGGTCATGCAGGAGGAGCTGATCCGGCTGTGCCGCGCCAATCCGCGCACGGTGCTGTTCATCACCCACAGCGTGGAGGAGGCCGTGTACCTGGCCGACCGCGTGGTCGTGCTGGGGCGCCGCCCGAGCCGCATCCGCGAAGTGCTGGACATCGCCTCGGTGCGCCGCCAGCACGCGTGGGAGAGCTGCGAGCACATCGAGGAGGTCATGGACCTGGAGTCCTTCGTGAAACTGCGCACCCGCATCTGGCGCCTGCTGCGCGAGCAGCATGTGGAGGACCCGGTGCCGGCCTGAGGGCCGCAGCGCCCTCGAACCCTGGCGATTCGATGCCTGCCCGGAGGCCATCCGGGCCCACCTGGAGACATTCGACATGAAAGCCCTGCGCAAGACCCTGCTGGCCGGCATTGCCGGCGCGTCCCTGCTCGCCGCCTCGTCCTGCCTGGCCGCGCCCGTGCACATCAACGTCAGCTACCAGCCGACCAACTGGTGGGCGCTGCCGTACTACCTGGCGAGCAAGAAGCACTGGTGGCGCGACGTCGGGCTGGAGGTGAGCTACAGCATCTTTCCCGCCGGCATGCCGCAGATCGCCTCGGGCGCGGCCGGCTCCTGGGACGTGGGCGCCACCGGCTCGGTGCCGGCGGTGCTGGGCGCGGCGCGCTATCACATCCTGACCATCGGCATCAGCAACGACGAGTCGGCCACCAACGTGCTGATGGCCACGCGTGAAGCGGCGGCGGCCTACGCCAGGAACCCGGCCAGCCTGAAGGGCCAGCGCATCCTGGTCACCGGCAACTCCACCGGGGAGTACGCCGCCGCCGCCTGCCTGAAAAAGGCCGGGCTCAGCGAGGACGACGTGACCATGGTCAACCTGGGCCAGGCCGGCATCATCTCGGCGATGAGCAGCGGCACGGCCAGCTATGGCGCGCTGTGGGCGCCCAACAGCTACACCCTGGAGGACAAGGTCGGCGCCAAGGTGATCTGCAGCGGCGCCGACGCCGGGGCCGAGGTGCCGGGCGCGCTGATCGTGCGCGAGCAGTTCGCCAAGGAGCACCCCGAGCTGGTGGCGCGCTACCTGGCGGTGTACCTGCACGCGGTGCGCTGGGAGAAAGCCCATCCGCAACAGACCATGAAGGAGCTGGAGCTGGCCGACCAGGCCGCCGGCGTGCCGATCAAGCCGCGGTTCGCGAAGGTGGAGTACCAGCGCCCGATCTTCGACCTGCAGCAGCAGCTCGAGCTCCTGCGGGGCCAGGACGGCAAGCCTTCGAAGGCCGACCAGTGGTTCGACAAGATCGCCGATTTCATGCACGCCAAGGGCTCGCTGCCCCAGGTTCCGAAGGCCCGGGACTACATCACCGCCAAGTACCTCAAGCTCGTCGAGCAGGACCCCAAGCTGCGGGCCTTCGCCAACGACGGCAGCCATTGACCGGAGAACCATCGTGACCGTTCAATTCCTCAAGAAGGCCGCGCGCACGCCGCAAAGCGGCGAGCAGCAGACCCGCGAGATCGTCGAGCGCATGCTCGAGGACATCCGCGCCCACGGCGAGGATGCGGTGCTGCGCTACGCGCGCGAGCTGGATTCCTGGAACGGCGATATCGTGCTCGACGCCGCCGAGCTGCAAAGGCGCACGCGCGACGTTGCGCAGACCGTGAAGGACGACATCCGCTTCGCCCACGACCAGGTGCTGGCCTTCGCGCGGCGCCAGCGCGAGAGTCTGCTGGAGTTCGAGGCCGAGCTGTACCCGGGGCTGATCACGGGGCAGAAGCTGATTCCGGTGAACGCCGCCGGCTGCTACGTGCCCGGGGGGCGCTACGCCCACGTGGCCTCGGCCTACATGAGCATCGCCACGGCGCGGGCGGCCGGGGTTCCGTTCGTGGCCGCCTGCTCGCCCTCGCACCGCGGCGGGGGCATCCATCCGGTGGTGCTGTACGCCATGTCGGTGGCCGGCCCTGACGTGATCCTCACCCTGGGCGGCGTGCAGGCGATCGCGGCGCTGGCCTTCGGCCTGTTCAGCGGCAAGCGCGCCGACGTGATCGCCGGGCCCGGCAACAAGTACGTGGCGGAGGCCAAGCGCATTCTGTACGGCGAGGTGGGCATCGACGTGTTCGCCGGGCCCAGCGAGATCCTGGTGCTGGCCGACGAGACCGCCGATCCCCTGCTGGTGGCCTCCGACCTGGTCGGCCAGGCCGAGCACGGCACGGAGTCCCCGGCCTGGCTGATCAGCACCTCGGAGGCGCTGGCGCGGCGCGTCATGGACGAGGTGCCGCGGCGCATCGAGGCCCTGCCCGAGGAGGCGCGCGCGGCCGCCGGCGCGGCCTGGCGCGACTACGGCGAGGTGGCCGTGGCCTCCGACCGCGAAAGCGCCGCCGCGCTCAGCGACGACTACGCGCCCGAGCACCTGGAAGTGCACGCGCGCGACCTCGACTGGTGGCTGGCGCGCCTGAGCACCTACGGCTCGCTGTTCCTGGGCGAGGAGACCACGGTGGCCTTCGGGGACAAGACCTCGGGGCCCAACCACATCCTGCCGACCAAGAAGGCGGCGCGCTACAGCGGGGGCCTGAGCGTGGGCAAGTTCATCAAGACCGTGACCTGGCAGCGCATGAGCCGCGACGCCAACCGGCGCATCGCCCAGGTCACCGCCCGGGTGTCGCGCCTGGAGGGCATGGAGGCCCACGCGCGCACCGCCGACGACCGGCTGCACAAGTACTTCGCCGGCGAGGTCTTCGCCACGGAGCTCTGAGCATGGGCGGCGTGGCGGGCTTGTTCGACCTGCGCGGGCGCACCGCGCTGGTCAGCGGAGGCAGCTCGGGCATCGGGCTGGCGATGGCGCAGGCGCTGGCCGGCGCCGGGGCCTCGGTGGTGCTGGTGGCGCGTCGCGAGCAGGCGCTGCGCGAGGCGGCCGCCGGCATCGAGGCCGAGGGGGGGCGCGCCGGCTGGGTGGCCTGGGACGTGAGCGAGCGCGCCACCCTGGGCGAATGCGTGCGGCGCGCCAGCGAGTGCTTCGGCGCGCCGCAGATCCTGGTCAACGCCGCCGGCATCAACCTGCGCGAGCCGGCGGCGCGCATCACCGAGGCCAGCTGGGACCGGCAGATCCTGCTCAACCTGAGCGTGCCGTTTTTCCTGGCGCGGGAGATGGTGGGCCCGATGATCGAGGCGGGCTGGGGGCGCATCATCAACATCGCCTCGCTGCAGTCGCAGCGCGCCTTCGCCGACAGCGCGCCCTACGGTGCGTCCAAGGGCGGCGGGGTGCAGCTCACGCGCGCCATGGCCGAGGCCTGGTCGGCGCGGGGCGTGACCTGCAATGCGGTGGCCCCGGGGTTTTTCCCGACGGCGCTGACGGCCGCGGTATACGCCGATCCGCAACGCGTGCAGGCGCTGGCGCGCCAGACCATGATCGGACGCAATGGGGAACTGCGGGACCTGCATGGCATCGCCGTGTTCCTGGCCTCCGAGGCGTCGGCCTACATCACCGGGCAGACGGTGTACGTGGACGGCGGGTTCACCGCCAAGTGAGACGGAGCAAGCGATGAAGGCCCTGGTCTACACCGGCGAGCGCGCGATGCGCTACCGCGACGAGCCCGACCCCGATACCGGCGCCGGGGAGGTGCTGCTGCGCATCGAAGCCGCCGGCATCTGCGGCTCGGACATGCATGCCTGGCACGGCCATGACCCCCGGCGCGTGCCGCCGTTGATCCTCGGGCACGAGCTGGTGGGCACGATCGAGGCCGGGGCCGACGCCGGCACGCGCGTGACCGTCAACCCGCTGATCACCTGCGGCGTGTGCGACTACTGCGTGCAGGGGCGCCAGAACCTGTGCAGCCGGCGCGGCATGATCGGCATGACCCGGCCCGGCGCCTTCGCCCAGCGCATGAGCATCCCGCGCTCCAGCCTGATCGACATTCCGCAGGACATGGGACTGCGCCAGGCCGCGCTGACGGAGCCGGCGGCCACCGCGCTGCACGCGCTGAACCTGTGCCAGCGCGCGCTGGCGCGCCCGCTGGGGGAGGCGCGCGTGCGTGTGATCGGCGCGGGCGCCGTGGGGCTGCTGGCCGCGCTGCTGGCGCGCGCCAGCGGCTGCGCGCAGGTGTCGCTGGCCGAGACCAACGCGCTGCGCCGCGCGGCGGCCGAGGGCTGCGGCCTGCGCGCGGTGGATCCCCGCGCCGAGCCCGAGGCCGAGGAGGGGCGCTTCGAGCTGGTCATCGACGCCGTGGGCAGCCGCCATACCCGCGAGGCGGCGTTGCGCGCGGTGCGCCCCGGCGGCGTGTTCATGCACGTGGGCCTGCAGGACTGGGCCAGCGAGATCGACATGCGCAAGCTCACGCTGGCGGAGATCACCCTGCTGGGCACCTACACCTACACCACCGCCGACCTGCGCGCGACGGTGCGCGCCCTGCACGCCGGGGTGTTCGGCGACCTGGCCTGGGTGGAGGAGCGTGGCCTGGAGGAGGGCGCGAAGGCCTTCGAGGACCTCGACCAGGGGCGCACGCCGGCGGCGAAGATCCTGCTGCGGCCGTAGCGTCCCGGCGGCGGCGCCAGCGGCCGCCGGCTCAGCACTCGACGATGTTCACCGCCAGGCCGCCGCGCGAGGTTTCCTTGTACTTGCTGCGCATGTCGGCGCCGGTCTCGCGCATGGTCTTGATGACCTGGTCCAGGGACACCAGGTGGTGGCCGGTGCCTCGCAGGGCCATGCGCGCGGAGTTGATGGCCTGCACCGCGCCCATGGCGTTGCGCTCGATGCAGGGAACCTGCACCAGCCCGCCCACCGGGTCGCAGGTCAGGCCGAGGTGGTGCTCCATGCCGATCTCGGCGGCGTTCTCCACCTGGGCGGGGCTGCCGCCGAGCACCGCGCACAGCCCGGCCGCCGCCATGCTGCAGGCCACGCCCACCTCGCCCTGGCAGCCCACCTCGGCGCCGGAGATGGAGGCGTTTTCCTTGTACAGCAGCCCGATGGCTGCGGCGGTGAGCAGGAACTCGGTGATGCCGTGTTCGTCGGCGCCGGGGCACAGCTCGACGTAGTAGTGCAGCACGGCCGGCACGATGCCGGCGGCGCCGTTGGTCGGGGCCGTGACCACGCGCCCGCCGGCGGCGTTCTGCTCGTTGACGGCCAGGGCCCACAGGTTCACCCAGTCCAGCGCGCGCAGGGGGTCGTCGCGCCCGGGACCCCCTTGCTGCTTGAGCGAGCGCCACAGCGCCGGCGCGCGCAGGCGCACCCGGAAGCCGCCGGGCAGCTCGCCCTCGTCGGCGCGGCAGCCGCGCGACGCGCAGTCGCGCATGGCTTGCCAGATGCCCAGCAGCCCGGAATCGATGGCCTGGTCGTCGCGCCAGGCGCGTTCGTTCAGGCGCATGACGTCGCCGATGGAGCAGCGCAGGCGCGCGCAATGCTCCAGCAGTTCGGCGCCGCTGTGGAAGGCCAGGGGCAGCTCCGGCCCGGGCTCGGCGCGCAGGCCGCCGGCCAGCGCCTGGGCGTCGACCACGAAGCCGCCGCCGATGGAATACATGTCCTGCTGCAACAGCAGCGCGCCGCTGGCGTCCCAGGCGCTGAATCGCATGCCGTTGGGGTGCAGCGACAGGGCCCGCCCGGCTTCGAGCACCAGGTCGTGCTTCGGATCGAAGCCCACCGGGTGGCGCCCCAGCAGCGCAAGCGTGCGCGATTCCCGCACCTGCTGCAACAACTGGGGGATGCGGTCGGGGTCGACGCCGTCCGGGCGCTCGCCCATCCAGCCCAGCAGCACCGCGCGGTCGCTGCCGTGGCCGCGGCCGGTGGCCGACAGCGAGCCGTAGAGCTGGCAGCGCACGCGGGCGGTGCGTTGGAGCAGGCCCTGTTGCTCGAGGGCGTCGGCAAAGCCGCGCGCGGCGCGCATGGGGCCCACGGTGTGCGAGCTGGAGGGGCCGATGCCGATGCGGAACAGGTCGAAGACGGAGACGGCCATGGTGGGGTCCGGGGCGGCCACGCGGGCCGGGAGGGTTCCCATGCTAGGCCCGCCGGGCAGCGGCGGGCCCGCCATGGGCCTGCCCCCGTCGTGGGTATCGCGGGATCGGCGGCGCGGGGCGCCGGATCAGGCGGCCAGCTCGCAGGCGGCGGCGAGGTCGGCGGCGAAGGCGTCCACCGTCTGCGGAGTGGTGTCCCAGGCGCACATCAGGCGGCAGCCGCCGCCGGCGATGAACTCGTAGAACTGCCAGCCGCGCGCGTGCATGGCGTCGATGACACGGCGCGGAAGGTGGGCGAACACGGCGTTGGCCTGCGGCGCATGCATGACCCGCACCCCCGGCAGGTCGCGGATGGCCTCGTGCAGGCGCTGGGCCATGGCGTTGGCGTGGCGCGCGTTGTGCAGCCAGGTGTCGTTCTCCAGCATGCCCACCCAGGGCGCGGAGATGAAGCGCATCTTGGAGGCCAGCTGGCCGGCCTGCTTGACCCGCCAGGCGAAGTCGCGCGAGAGCTCGGGGTCGAAGAACACCACGGCCTCGCCTACCGGCAGGCCATTCTTGGTGCCGCCGAAACACAGCACGTCCACCCCGGCGCGCCAGGTGATCTCCGAGGGGTGCACGTCCAGCGTGGCCACGGCATTGGCGAAGCGAGCGCCATCCATGTGCACCTTGAGCTGCCGGCGCTTGGCGATGGCGGCGATGGCGCGCACTTCCTCGACGCTGTAGACGGTGCCGAGCTCGGTGGCCTGGGTCAGCGAGACCACCTTGGGCTTGGGGTAGTGGATGTCGCTGCGCCGGGTCACCAGGTATTCGATGGCGTCGGGGGTCAGCTTGCCCAGGCGCGCCGAGGGGCTCTCGCTCTCGCCCACCAGCAGCTTGGAGCCGTTGGAGAAGAACTCGGGCCCGCCGCATTCGTCGGTCTCGATATGCGCCACCGGGGAGCACACCACGCTGTGGTAGCTCTGGCACATGGCCGCCAGCGCCAGGGAGTTGGCGGCGGTGCCGTTGAATACGTAGTAGACGTCGCAGTCGGTCTGGAACAGCTCGCGCAGCATGTCGGTGGAGCGCTGGGTCCACACGTCGTTGCCGTAGCCGGGCTGGTGGCCGCAGGCGTTGGCGTCGAGCAGGGATTGCAGCGCCTGCGGGCAGATGCCGGCGAGGTTGTCGCTGGCGAAATGCTGGCGGGGCTCGGTCTTCGGGGCGTGGGCGTCGGAGTGGGGGGAGGTCATGGGCTTGGGGTGCGATGTCTCAGCCGCTGCTGAGCGCGCCGGCCTTGTCCAGCGCCTCGAGCACCGCGCTGGGCGGCACGCGGCGTACCTGCGGACGGGCGACGTCTTCGAGCAGCACGAGTTCGAGCATACCTTGCGGGCCGGTGCGGTCCACGGGCAGCAGATCCAGCCAGCGGGCGGCGGCCACCCGCGGCAGGCGGGTGGGCAGCCCGGCGCGCACCAGCACGTCGCGCAGGCGCGCCGCGCTGGAGGGACTCTGCACCCCGAGGTCCTCGCCCAGCGCGGTGGCCATCCACATGCCCAGCCCCACGGTCTCGCCGTGCAGGTACTGGCCGTAGCCGACCAGGGATTCGATGACCCCGCCGAGCCGGGAGCCGAAGCTCAGCGGCGAGGGCGCGCGCTGGAGCTGGCGGTCCTGGGCCTCCATCTGGGCGCGCAACTCGGGGAAGCGCTGCACCGCGTGGGCCACGGCGGCGGACTCGCGGGCGCGCAGCGCATCGAGCTGGCTTTCCAGCCAGGCGAAGAATTCGGCGTCGCCCACCGCGGCGCATTTGATGATCTCGGCCAGGCCGGCCGAGACCTCGCGGGGCGATTCCTGCTGGGCCTGCAGCATGGCGCGCACGCCCTGGCCCAGGCGCGCGAAGGCCGAGGGGCGCCGGCCTTGCGGCGCGGCGCCGGCATCCGCGGCGGTGGAGGGGCTCGGCAGAAACCTCTATTGGCTCTCCCTGGTGGCCGGAAGCCCTGCGAGCCTCGGGTTGCCTGCGCGCGGCCTCTTCCATCGGCATATAGGCAGTTTAGCTTTGATCAGATACCATGAAGGCTATGGCAAAGCAGGTGCGCGCCTCTTCCTCCAAGGCAGTTCCCAAAAAGAACCAAAACACCCGTTCGGCTGCCCGAACGGAAGCGGTAAAGAGCGTAGCCAAGCAAAAGGCCCCGGTTTCCACCAAGCCGCTCACCAACAGCAAGCCAGCGGCCAAAGCGAAGAACAACGGAAAAGCCAAGCCCGTGGAGGAAGCCGCGGCTGCACGCCCCGCCCCGCGGAAGCCTACCGAACTTGAAACTAAGGTGCTCCACCTGATTTCGGAGGAGATGGCGATTGAAGAGGCCGAACTGACGCCGCAGGCGGTTTTCAAAGAAGATTTGGGCTTGGATGAAATTGATGTTGCTGAGCTGCTCATGCAAGCCGAACAGGCTTTCGGCGTCCACCCGTTCAACGAGCAGGACTGGGAGGGCTGCCTGACGGTGGGCGATTTTGTCGCCTTGGTGGAAACCCGGGTCGCCGCCAAACGAGGCCGCAAGGGGCGTTCCGCCAAAGCGCACCCTGAGTCC
>DAIDHU010000523.1 GCA_027451915.1 Thiomonas sp.
CGCGCATGTCCGCCCCGGCCAGCAGGGCGCCCACGAAGCGGCTGCCATCGCCTGCGCGCGAGCCCCGCAGGTCGGCTTGTTCGAACACCGCTTCGCGTGCCTGGGATCCGTACAGCGCCAGGCCGCGGGTGCCTCGCAGCCGCTCCGGAAACAGCCACAGGGTGCGCGCGCGCAGCGGCAGGTCGATGGGCTCGTGGGGGGGCGCGTGCCCGGAGTCGGGAAGCAGGCTCCAGCGGCAAGTCGGGCGCAGGCCGGGAAGCCGGACGCACAGGCTGGGGTGCCGCGGATGCAGGTGGATCAGCTCCAGGGATTCGTCGCCCCGCAGGCCCTGGGGGATCCACTGGTCCGGCGGCGCCGCCGCGGCTTGCGCGTCGCAACCATGGGGCCAGGCGCTCAACCAGGCGGCGGCACGCGACAGCGCCTCGGCGCGCCCGGAGCGCCCGGAGGGCGGCCCGGGCTGCAGCGGTCCGAGCTCCGGGATGGGCCAGGGTGGACCGGCCGATGCGAGCAGGGGCTCGCGAAGCGCGAGGCATTTGTGCATCAGCAGGCGGCTTCGCGTGCCGCAGGCGGCCTGGCGCGGGCCCGTGCCCGTGCAGGCCTCGCCGCTTGCGTGCTCCGGGGCGCCGCCGGGCTGCAGCACGCGGATTTCCACCGGGGTGCGCGAAGCCTCGAGTCCGGCCGGAATCCAGGCGCTCGCGAGCAGCAGCAACTGGGTGCCGGCGGCCGGCGCGGGGGGCAGCAGCTGTCCCTGCGCGCCGAGGGCCTGCGCGGCGCTGTCCCACAGCGCCTGCTCGCCCAGCAGCAGGCAGCTCGCGTCGGGTCGAAGCTGCAGCCCGGCCAGAATGGTCACGAGCTGTTCGCGGGCCTGCGGCGGTCCCTGGCGCCGCAGCAGCAGGGCCATGTCCTCGGGCTTGTCAATGTGCATGGGGCCCTCAGCCGATGTCGAGCAGCATGCCGGGGCGCAGGTTCACGCGGCAGGCATCGAGGCTGATGCGTCCCGCCCGGTTCAGGCTCAGGTTGCAGGCGGGCCCTCGCCCGACCCGCAGGCGCGGCTCGCGCAGTTCCAGCTTCTCGTCGTGGCCTATGCCTGCGCGCAGGCAGGCCAGCTCGCTGTCGATGTCCAGCACGGCCTCGCCGGCGCTCGCCCGGCTGCGGTCCGGCCCCTGGCTCCACGACATGGTGCGGGACGCAAGTTCGCGGTCCGCGCTGGCTTCCAGCGTCGCGCCCTGCTCCTGCATGCGCAGGCACCGCAGGCGCGACCCCCATGCGGGGCGGTGCTCCAGGATCAACTGCTGGAGTTGCAGCCGGAGTTCACTGGCCTGGGCGTCCTGCGTGGCCTGTTCGGTGCGGCTCACGTAGCGCCCAAGCAGCGCGCGTGCGCTCAGCGCGACGCCCATGCAACCGGCAGCCGCGACCCCACCCTGGATGCGCGGTGCCAGCTGCGCCTGCCCGGTGCCGTCGGGCAGGGCCTGCAGCGCGACGGTGGCGAGCGCCGCGCTGGCGGTCGCGCCGGCCAGCGCGGCGGTGCCGCAATCCAGGCGCAGGCTGCGCATCTGCGCGCGCGCCATGTCGTGAAGGCCGGCGCGCAGGCGCAGGGTGTCGTCCGCGCCGAGATCCACCGTCGGCCCCTGCAGGCGCCAGGCCTCGGAGGTGCAGCTCTGCTGGAGCGCGGAACTCCATTGCAGCTTCCAGCCGGCGCTCCACTCCAGCGAGGGCCCGAATTCGATCGAGCTGTTGGCGCAGGCCTTGAGGCTCGCCGTGCAGCCGAGGGTGATGGTGTCGGAGGCGCCAGCCTGCACCTCGGTGCGCATGCCGGCCACCACCTTGGTGAGATCGCCCTCGGTGGTGATGTGCACGCCGGAGGAG
The DNA here is from genome assembly GCA_027451915.1 of Thiomonas sp. Lineage (GTDB taxonomy): Bacteria > Pseudomonadota > Gammaproteobacteria > Burkholderiales > Burkholderiaceae_C > Thiomonas_A. The sequence goes on from DAIDHU010000523.1 coordinate 1,867, forward strand.
TCGTCGTCGGGGTTGGCGGCGCCGAGGGACAGGGAGGAGTTGGAGCTTGGGGAATGCAGGCGCAGGGCCTGGCGGCCGAGGCGGTCGTCGAGGCACAGGGCGTTGCC
>DAIDHU010000524.1 GCA_027451915.1 Thiomonas sp.
GATGCGCTCGAGCAGCTCATCCTGCGCGATGCGCTGTACCTCGCGCACGCGGTGCTGGCGCTGCACCTCGGCCATGCCGGCGGCGCGCGTGGATTCGCTGATCCACAGCATCAGCTCCTCGCCCTCGCGTTCGGCCAGCAGCGCCTGGTCGCGGCAGAAGGCGTAGGGCAGCGGGTAGCGTGCGGACATTGCCGGCTCCGGGGGCTCAGGGCTTGGCCGCGGGCGCCGCGGGCACCGGCGCCGGCGCGGGCGCGGGCTGATCCGTCGGGGCCAGGTCGGGCAGGATCGGGCCGGGCATCAGGGGCAGCCCGAAGGAGTGCGGCAACTGCGCCCCGCGTTCGCTGGACTGCATGGCCGAGTAGTCGCGCCGGGACAGATCCTCCGCCTGGTCCGGCTTGCGCACGATCACCGGGCGCAGGAACACCATGAGCTCGGTCTTCGCCGTCTGGTGGGTCTTCCCGCCGAACAGCAGGCCCAGCACCGGGATGTCCCCCAGGCCCGGCACCTTGCTGTCGTTGGCGCTGACCTGGTTCTGCATCAGGCCGCCCAGCACGATGGTCTGGCCGTTGTTGACCAGCACCGTGGTCTGCAGCGAGCGGGTGTTGGTGATGAAGGTGCCCGCCTGCGCCTGCTGGGCGGTGGGGGTCTGCACGGTGGAGTTCTCGGTGTAGACGTCGAGCTTGAGCACGTTGCCCGCGGTGATCTGGGGCCGGATCTTCAGGATCAGGCCCACGTCCTGGCGGCTGTAGGTGGTGAAGGGGTTGCCGACCGAGTTGGTGTTGCCGGTGCTGGTGTAGGAGCCCGTGGCGAAGGGCAGGTTCTCGCCCACCACGATGCGCGCCGTCTCGTTGTCCAGGGTCATCAGGTTGGGCTGGGACAGGATGTTGGCGTCGACGTTGGACTGCAGGAAGTTGGCCAGCAGGCCCAGGGTCGTGACCCCGGCGATGGTGTGCAGGATGCCGATGTTCAGGCCCTGCTCCGGTGCGATCGCGCCGCTGGCCAGCGCGGTTCCGGCGTTGCCGCTGGAGATGGCGGTCTGCAGCGCGATGATGTTGCTGCCGGTGTGATTGGCCGCGTTGCTGTAGTTGGTGCCGCCGAACAGGGCGTTGTTGCCGCTGCCGCTGCCGGCGGCGCTTTGCCATTGCACGCCCAGTTGCGCGGCCTTGTTGGCGTTGACCTCGACGATCAGGGCCTGCACGTAGACCTCGGCGCGGGGCACGTCGAGCTTGGCGATCACCCCCTTGAGCTGGCGGTACACCGGCGCGGGCGCGTTGATGACCAGCGCGTTCATCGCGACATCCGCGTAGACCGAGCCGCCCTGGGGCAGCGCGACGGTCTGGTCCTCGGCGGCGGGGGCGAATTGCGGCTCGCTGCCTCCGCCGATGCCCGAACTGCCGCCGCCGCTGCTGCCCTGGCCCATGCCGCCCGCCAGGGGCGAGCCGTAGGAGGAACTCGTGCCGCCCGCGGTCGCGCTCGACAGGCTGCGGCTGGCTGCCTGCTGCAGCGAGCCTTCACTGCCCTGGCCCGAGGCCATGCTGCTCGCCAGCACCCCCTGCAGCACCTTGGCCAGCGAGGCGGCCGAGGCGTTGTGCAGGTAGACCACATGGATGTCGTCGCCGTCGTCGGCGGCCGGGCGATCGAGCTTGTGGATCATCTGCTCGATCTGCATGAGCTGCACGCCGTTGCTGGCGCGCACGATCAGCGAGTTGCTGCTGGTGTCCGGGAGCACCACCGCGCGCATGCCCGAGGAGGTCGCTACGCCGCCCGTGTTCTGCACCGGCGCGCGCGCCGGAAGGCCGCGGGTGTTGTCCGAGGAGCTTTGCAGGGAGATCAGCTTGTCCAGGGTCGAGGCGAGCTCGGAGGCCACCGCGTAGTGCAGCGGCACCACGTCCACCTCGCTGCCCGTGGGGATGTCCAGGCCGGCGATGATGCGCGCCAGGCGCCGCAGGTTGTCCGCGTAGTCGGTGATCACCAGCGCGTTGCTGCCGGGGTCGACGTTGATGGTGTTGTTGGGCGAGATCAGCGGGCGCAGCACCGGCAGCAGGTTGCTGGCGGCCTGGTTGCGCAGCTCGAACACCTGCGTGACCACCTGGTCGCCGCGCCCGGGGATGCGCGCGAGCTGGTTGCCCACGCCCACCGGCGTGGTCTGCAGGCGCGCGTCGGCCTCGGGCACGACCTTGAACACGCCGTCGTGCTCGACCACCGCGTAGCCGGCCAGGCGCAGCTGGGTGAGCAGGGCCAGGTAGACCTGCTGTGGCGGCACGGGAGTCTTGAACTGCAGCGAGATGCGGCCCTTGACCCGCGGGTCGACGATGAAATTGCGCCCGGTGGCCGCGGCCACGGCCTGCACGGCACTGGAGATCTCGGCATTGACCAGGTCGATGGTCATGGGCGGTTGGGCGGCGCTCTCCTGCGCCTGGCGGGGGGCCGTGCGCGGCGCGGCGCCGGCCGGGGCGAGCGGCGCCAGGCTCAGGGCCGTGCAAAGCAGCCATGTCGTGGCGCCGCGGCCTCGGCGCAGCGCCGGACGGGTCATCCTGGGGATGGAATATGCGCTCATGAAAGTGGGTCCCTATGGTTCACCGCTCAATGCTCTCGGCGCTCGGCGTCTTCACAGTCCGATGCGTACATGGTCGCCTTCCCGTCGCCCCAGGAGGCCCAGCAGCGTGGCCAGCGCCTGCTCACGCTGGGGGGCCGCGCGAGCGGTGCCCGAGAACTGCATGCGTTGACCGTTCCAGACGCCGTCGCCCGCGAGAATCAGGGCTCCCGACAGCGTGCTCAGGTGCAGGTCGGCGCTGGCGCCGCGCCCATCGACGTCCACCCGGTAGCTGCCCAGCGGCGACACCGTGCTCAGGCGCGAGCTCATGTCCAGCAGGTCGGCGCGCAGGCTTCCGCCGAGTTCCATGCGTCCGGCCGCCGAGCGCAGGCGCAGGCCCTGCAGGCGCAGGTGCACCTGGCCCTGCGGAGCCAGGGTGTTCCAAGGCGTGCCCAGGCCCTCGAGCAGCGAGGCGGGGAAAGCGGCCAGCCACGGCGCGCCCTGTTGCGCGAGGGTCCAGCCGGCGAAGCCCGGCTCCAGGCGGGCGCGCAGGGCGCCGGAGGCCAGCGGTGGCCAGCGCAGGCGCAACTCGATCGCGCCGCGCCACAGGGAGCCGAATCCGATATTCCAGGACAGCATGCCGGGAAGGGTGCTCGCGTCGCGCCCCTGCGGCCCCGAGCTCAGCACCACCAGCGCCTTGCCGTCGTGCCAGGAGCCCTGGGTGTTGCCGAGCAGCACATGCCGTCCCGAAGCGCGCGCGACGGCACCCGCCACCCAGCTGGCTGGCGCGTGGGCCAGCAGGGCCCACGCGCAGCCCAGCAGCAGCGCCGCGACATAGGGCCAGCGTCGCGAGCTCATGGCGCCTGCCCCGGCGAGGTGTCGCCGCCGTTGCCCGAGTCCGCCTGGCGGGACTGCAGCTCCAGGCTGCCCGACAGACTGGTGGCGTCGGTGCCGCCGTCGAGCCGCAGCTTGGCCGAGGCGACCTGAGCCGCCCATTCCTGGCGGGCGGTGCGCGCGAATTCGGCCAGCTCGCTGGCCGGCAGATGCTGCACCTGCAGGGTCACGCTGCCTGGCAGGGATGCCGCCTGTGCCTGCGCGCCGTGGGCGCGCAACCAGCGCGTGGCGGCGGCTCCGAGATCGGCCGCCTGCGCGTGCACGGGGGCTTGCGCGGCCAGGCGCGCGAGTTCATCGGCCTGGCTGCGCGCGAGGGCGAGCTGCGCCTGCAGTTGCGCGATGCGTTGCGGCGCCCGCGCTTCGGTGCGCAGGGCCGGGCGCAGCAGCACCAGCCAGGCCAGCGCCACCGCGACAAAGCCCGCGGCCAGCAGCACCAGCCGGCGCTCGCGTCCGGACATGGCGCGCCAGCGCCCGACGAGCTCCGCGCTCAGGGTGGCAAGCGGGGCGCGAGCGCCGCGGCGGGGGGACAAGGCCATGACGGGGGCGCCTTGGGTTCAATCCGATGCCGAGACCAGCAGCGAGCTGCCCTCGACGCTGCACGCGAGGCCCTGCTCCTGGCAGCGCTGCGAGGCGGCTGTCGCCTGCCCGGAGGCCAGGCGCAGGCTCAGGCGCCCGGGATGGAAATCCAGCGCCAGCGGGCGCGCGCCGGCGAGCAGCTGGGCGGCCCGGCCCATGAGCACCTCCAGGCCGTCGCTGGTCGGGGCGCCGGTGCGCTGGCGCGCCTGGTCGAGGGCGCGGCGCATCTGCACCCCGGGGTCGAGCACGGCCGGCGCTCCGGGAAGCGCCTGGGCCACGGTGGCCTGCAGTTGCAGCTCCAGCGCCGCCTGGTGCCGGCGCAGCTGCGCCGCGTGCAGGTTCAGGCCGATGAGCTCCAGCGCCGCCAGGGTGCCGGCCAGCCAGGCCACGCGGCGCCATGCCGGGGTGGCCGCCTGCTCGCGCAGCAGGGTCCACGCGCGCTGCGCGGCGGCACGCGGAGCGAGCTCGAACTGGCGCAGGTCCCAGGCGGAATCGGCCGCGCGCGCCAGCCACTGGCTGCGCTCGCAGGGATGCTGCGCGGCGGCCGCGCCGAACCAGCGCGCGGCCAGGGGCTCCAGGCCCGGTTCCACGAGGATGCCCAGCGGCAGCTGCGGACAGGCGGCGCCTGGTTCCTGCTGCTGCAGGTGCAGCCACCCGGCCTCGCCCGCGGCATCGCGCCACAACAGGCGCACATGGCTGTCGTCCAGGCGCTGCAGGCAGGCCCAGCCGGGCTCGAGCAGCGCGGGCTCGGGCACCACCCGCCCCACCTCGCAGCCGGCCTGCTCCAGCAGCTCCAGCGACTGGCGCAAGGCCTCGCGTTCGCAGCAGGCGGCCCAGCGCAGGCTGCCGTCCGGCTCGCGCGGCGCGGCCGCCAGGTGCTGCAAGGCCACGTCGCCGAGCAGGCGGTCCTCGAGGGCGCCGGCCAGCGCGGCCTGCAGGCGCGCCGAGGGCATCGCCGGCAGTTGCAGGCCCAGCAGCGTGAGCTGCTCGGCGGGCCAGACGCCGACCACGGCCGCGGCCTTGGGCAGCAGCGCCGGCTGGGCCTCGCCGTGCTCGGTCGCGGAGCCTGCGGCGTCCACCCGCACATAGGGCACGGCGCCGGGCCGCTGGCCGACGGGAAGCTGAAGCACGAGGCGGGTCATGCGCGGGGATTGTAAGGAGGGGACCCGGGGTAACCGTGTCTTTCCCGAGGGCGCCCGGGGGATTGGCGCAACAAAGCCCGAGAATTCATGAAAGTTTCATGCAATGTGTGTGAGCAGGACTTGTTCGCAAACGGGGTCGGGCGCGCCGGGCAGGCCGGCTCAGGGTCGCGGATCGGCCAGCCATGGCGCCACGCGCTGCATGCGCAGCACCATGCTCAGTGTGCCCACGCGCTGGATCAGCGCGCGCTCGGCGTATTCAAAATCCCCGATGCGTACACGGGCAATCGCATCGAAATAGCTGCTGCTCACACCCATCAGCGCGTAGTCCACGCTGGGCGGCCCCGTCGGCCCCAACGCGGCGAGCACGGCGTTGTAGTCGGGGAAGTGGCTGTGGGTCCGCGCGGCGATCAGGCGCGCCGCCTGCTCGCCGCTGAGGTCCATCACGGCGGCCAGCACCGGCGCGCTGGCGGTGTTGGCATTCACCGGGGTATTGGTGGGCAGCACCGTCACGTAGGGGGCCAGGCGCGGCAGCGCGGCGGCGATGCCGGGCGACACGCGCGCCAGGTCCGGCAACTCGCGGATGGGCAGCGCGCCCGAGGTCGCGGATTGCGCCTGGGCCATGGCCTGTGCGATCTGGCCCGCCAGCGCCGGCGACAGGCCCAGTCCCGAGCACAGGCGCTGCAGCACCTCGATCCCGGCCGGCCAGGGTTTGCCGAACTGCACCAGGTCGCTGAGATTGAAGCGGCTTTGCGCGTCCTCGATGCGGCCTTCCAGCCACACATGCCCCAGCGTGCTGCCCTGTCCGGCGGCCAGGAAACTGCCCAGGTCGGCTTCCGCGAGGGGCACGGACCAGGGCTGGTCCAGCGCCACCACCGGCGAGTTGCGCGCAGCCTCGTTGAGAATCAGGCGCGCCCAGTCGACCGCACCGCGCAGCAGCCAGCGGGCCTGCTCGCTTT
>DAIDHU010000525.1 GCA_027451915.1 Thiomonas sp.
GCCCCCGCGGCCCAGGCGCCGGCCGCAGCGCCCGCCGCCACGCCCGCCGCGGCGGGCAGCTACTCTGGCGCCGTGGACCATGAATGCGACGTGCTCGTGCTGGGCGCGGGCCCCGGCGGCTACTCGGCGGCCTTCCGCGCCGCCGACCTGGGCCTGAAGGTCGTGCTCGTGGAGCGCTACGCGACCCTGGGCGGGGTGTGCCTGAACGTGGGGTGCATTCCCAGCAAGGCGCTGCTGCACGTCGCCTCGGTGGTCGACGAGGCGGCGCACCTGGCGGCCGTGGGCATCGAGTTCGGCGCCCCCAAGGTCGATCGCAAGATGCTGGCCGCGCACAAGGACAAGGTGGTGGGCAAGCTCACCGGCGGCCTGGCCGGCATGGCCAAGGCGCGCAAGGTCACGGTGGTGCGCGGCAACGCCTCCTTCCTGGACCCCCAGCACGTGGAAGTGCAGCTGACCCAGGGCAGCGGGCGCGAGGCCGCGGGTCCGGTGCAGCGCGTGCGCTTTCGCCGCGCCATCATCGCCGCCGGCAGCCAGGCCGTGCACCTTCCCTTCCTGCCCCAGGATCCGCGGGTGGTCGATTCCACCGGCGCGCTGGCGCTGGGCGTGGAGCCGCGCAACATGCTGATCGTCGGCGGCGGCATCATCGGCCTGGAAATGGGCACGGTGTACTCCACGCTGGGCGCGCGCCTGGACGTGGTCGAGATGCTCGACGGACTGATGCCCGGCGCCGACCGCGACCTGGTGAAGGTCTGGCAAAAGCTCAACGCCCGCCGATTCGATCGCATCATGCTCAAGACCCGCACCGTGGGCGCCGAGGCTCGGGACGACGGCATCTGGGTGCGCTTCGAAGGCGAGGGCGCGCCGGCCGAGGCCCAGCGCTATGACCTGGTGCTGCAGGCGGTCGGTCGCTCGCCCAACGGCAAGCGAATCGGGGCCGAGCGGGCGGGCGTGGCGGTGGACGAGCGCGGCTTCATCCGCGTGGACGCGCAGATGCGCAGCAACGTGCCCCATATCCACGCCATCGGCGACATCGTCGGCCAGCCCATGCTGGCGCACAAGGCGGTGCACGAGGGTCATGTGGCGGCGCAGGTCTGCGCCGGGGAGCTGCGTGGCGACGAATCGCTGGCGCGCAGCGCCTTCGACGCGCGGGTGATTCCCTCGGTGGCCTACACCGACCCGGAAATCGCCTGGGTGGGCCTGGGCGAGGACGAGGCGCGAGCCAAGGGCATCGCGGTGACCAAGGGCCTGTTCCCCTGGGCCGCCTCCGGTCGGGCCATCGCCAATGGGCGTGACGAGGGCTTCACCAAGCTGCTGTTCGACGCGCAGACCCATCGCATCGTCGGCGGCGGCATCGTCGGCACCCATGCCGGGGACCTGATCGGAGAAATCGCCCTGGCCATCGAAATGGGCGCGGACGCCGTGGACATCGGCAGCACCATCCACCCGCACCCCACGCTGGGCGAATCCATCGGCATGGCCGCCGAGGTGGCCGAGGGCAGCTGCACCGACCTGCCTCCGGCGCGGCGCTAGGGCCGCATCGCAGCCACCCCTGCCCGGTTCAGGGGCGCGAGACGTCCGCCGAGGCCGGCTTGGGCAGCACGGCCCCGGCCATCAAGGCGGCCGTGGCCGGCGAGGCGCCGTCGGGCACCGCGTTGGAAATCGGCAGGGTGGCCGGGGGCAGGGGCTTGTCACCGCTGCCGGGCTGCTCGCGCAAGGACGCGGCCTGGGCCGAGGGCAGCAGCGGGTCCGCGGCGCGCGTGATCAGGCGAC
>DAIDHU010000526.1 GCA_027451915.1 Thiomonas sp.
AATGGGCCTGTCGCGTGAAATTGTCCCTGTCGCTGGAGCGCGAACTGCTCGCGCGCCTGCGCGAACAGGCCGAGGAACAGGCCATCGCGGTGGTCGGCTCCAATCTGCGCGACCTGCTGCTGGCCGCGCCGGCCGGCGCGAAAACGGTCATGGGCCTGGACCCGGGCATCCGCACCGGCGTGAAGGTGGCGGTGACCGATGCCACGGGCAAGGTGCTGGACACCGCCACCGTCTACCCGCACGAGCCTCGGCGGGACTGGGAGGGCAGCCTGCAACGACTGGCCGAGCTGTGCCGGCGCCACCGCGTGGGCGTCATCGCCATCGGCAACGGCACCGCCAGTCGCGAGACTTCGCGCCTGGCTTCGGATCTGGCGCGCGCGCATCCGGAGCTGGAATTGGTGCAATTGGTGGTCAGCGAGGCCGGGGCCTCGGTCTACTCGGCCAGCGAACTGGCCACGCGTGAGCTGCCCGAGCTGGACGTCAGCCTGCGCGGTGCCGTATCCATCGCGCGCCGCGTGCAGGATCCCCTGGCCGAGCTGGTGAAAATCGACCCCAAGAGCATCGGCGTCGGCCAATACCAGCACGACGTGGACCAGACCCTGCTGGCCAGGCGACTGGACGCGGTGGTCGAGGACTGCGTGAACCGCGTGGGGGTGGACCTGAACACCGCGTCGCCCGCGTTGCTGGCGCGCGTGGCCGGGCTGAACGCCCGCATCGCCGAGCAGATCGTGCGCCGGCGGGATCAGATGGGCGCCTTCCGCAACCGGGCGGCCCTGCTGGAGGTCTCGGGGCTGGGGCCGAAGACCTTCGAGCAGGCCGCTGGCTTCCTGCGTATCAACGGCGGCGACAACCCGCTGGACCGCTCGGCGGTGCACCCGGAAAGCTACCCGCTGGTCGAACGCATCCTGGCGGCCGCCGGCCAGCCCATCGAGATGCTCATGGGCGAGCCGGCGCGCCTGCGCTCCTTGCGCGCGGAGGACTTCGTTGACCAGCGCTTCGGACTGTTCACCGTGCGCGACGTGCTGGGCGAACTGGAAAAGCCCGGGAGGGATCCGCGGCCCGAGTTCCGCGTGGCCCGCCTGCAGGACGACGTGCGGGACATCGCCGACCTTCGCCCCGGCATGCGCCTGGAGGGCACGGTGACCAACGTGGCCGCCTTCGGCGCCTTCGTGGACCTCGGGGTGCATTGCGACGGACTGGTGCATGTGTCCCAACTCGCCGACCGCTTCATCAAGGAAGCCTCGGAAGTCGTCAAGGTCGGCGATATCGTGCAGGTGACGGTGGTCGAAGTCGATGTACAGCGCCAGCGCATCGGCCTCAGCATGCGCAAGAATCCGCAGCCCGGCGCAGGCGCCGCGAAGGGTGCCGAGGTCCAGCGCCGCGGCCCTCCGGTGCGCACGGCGCAGCGGGGGCCGCAGGCTCGCCCGCCGGCGGAATCGGCCATGGCCGCGGCCTTCGCCCGCGTGAACAAGGGCCGGTCCTGAGGGGGCGGCGCCGCGCGGCAGGCGGGAAAACCCGGAAGCAGCCCATGTTGGGCGCCGGGGTCCGAATACCTGCGATTGCACATCGCAAGGCCTTGATACAACGCAATATGTCGAAGTGCCCGGCTGCCTAGCATGCCGGCATGCGAACGCTCGACGGCATGGCAGCGGCGGCGCGGACGGCCGGGCCGCCCGCGGGCTCGGGTCCGCCCCTGGGCGCCGACCAGGCGGCCGCTGGCGCGGCGGCCTGCTTTCACTGCGGGGAGTCGCTGCCGGCGCAGCCGGCGAGCGCGCTCATCGACGGACGCAGCCGCTGGTTCTGCTGTGGCGGTTGCGCCGCGGCGGCGCAGGTCATCGCCTCCGGCGGGCTGTGCGCCTATTACGACAAGAACAGCGGCACCGCTCGTCCGGCGCTGGGCGAGCAGGCCATCGAGCGCCTGCGGGAACAATGGCAGGCCCTGGCCGATCCGGATTTCCTGCGGGCCTTCGCCACCGATCTGGGCGGCGGCCTGTGGCGCACCCTGGTGGCGGTGGAGGGCATTCATTGCGGAGCCTGCGTGTGGCTGATCGAGCGCCATCTGCAGCGCATTCCCGGCGTGCGCACCGCGGCGGTCAACTACGCCACCCGGCGCGTGCTGCTGGAGTGGGACGACTCCCGGGTGCACCTGGGCGAATTGCTCGAAGCCCTGGCGCGCATCGGCTACCAGCCTTCGCCCAATGTGCGCCACGCCAGCGAGGCGCGCCAGCGCCGGGATTCGCGCCTGGCCCTGCTGCGCACCCTGGTGGCCTGGCTGGCGATGATGCAGGTGATGATGCTGGCCTGGCCGGGCTACAGCGCCGGCGGGCAGCTCAACGGCGCGGAGACGGCGATTTTCCGCTGGGCCAGCCTGTCGATCACCTTGCCGGCCCTGCTGTTCTCGGGCTGGAGTTTCCTGCAGGCCAGCCTGCGCGACCTGCGCATGCGGCGCCTGGGCATGGACGTGCCGGTGGTGCTGGGGCTGTGGGCGGCCTTCCTGGCCAGCGCGGCCAGCGTGCTGCGCGGCAGCGGGCCGGTGTACTTCGATTCGGTGACCATGTTTCTGGCCCTGGTGTTGAGCGCGCGCCTGATCGAGTCCAGCCTGCGCCAGCGCAGCGCCAACGCCGCCGATGAGTTGCTCGAGCAGTTGCCGGCGGCGGTGCGGCGGCGGGACCCCGACGGGGCCTGGCGCACCGTGGCGGTGGTGCGCCTGCGCGCGGACGATGTGGTGCAGGTGCCCAGCGGATCCCTGGTGCCGGTGGATGGGGAGGTGCTGGAAGGTGCCGGCCATGCCGACGAAGCCCTGTTGACCGGAGAGAGCGAGCCGGTGCCCAAGGCGGCGGGCAGCCGCGTGCTGGCCGGCAGCATGAACCTGGACTCGCCGCTGGTGGTGCGTGCGCTTGCGGCCGGGCAGGGTACGCGCATCGCGCAGATGGTGGACCTGCTCAACGGCGCGCTGGCGCACAAGCCGCGCGCCGCGGCCCTGGCCGATCGCGCAGCGAGGTATTTCACCCTGGGGCTGCTCGCCGTGGCCGGCCTGACCGCCCTGGTCTGGTGGCATGTCGACCCGCCGCGCGCGTTGCCGGCGGTGATCGCGGTGCTGGTGGTGAGCTGTCCCTGCGCGCTGTCGCTGGCCATTCCGGCCGCGCTGGCGGCCGCCACGGCGCGACTGTCGCGCGCGGGCGTGCTGGTGGCGCGCGGCCACGCGCTGGACGCGCTGGCGCATGTCGACACCTGGGTGTTCGACAAGACGGGAACCCTCACGCTGGGCCGCGAGCATGCGGTGCGCGTGCTGCCCGTGGAGGGCTGGGACGAAGCCGGGGCGATGGCCATCGCCGAGGCGCTGGAGCAGGGCGTGCAGCATCCCCTGGCGCTGGCCATCACCCGGCATGCGCAGGATCTGCGCGAGCGCGCCGCCCGGGGCGACGGCGCCGAGGGGAGCGCGAAGACCCAGGCGGCGGCGCCGCAAGCCCTGGCCGCGCCGGCCTCCGAGCTTCGCATGGTGCCCGGGCAAGGCCTGCTGGGGTTCTGGCAGGGGCGCTGGTATGCGCTGGGCCGCTCGTCGCCGGGCGCCGAGGATCCTGATTCCGTCTCCCTCGGGGCCGCCCCGGCGGCGCTCGCGCCGACCGGCGTCACACGGCTGCAACTGCGGGAGCTGCCCGCGGGCCGCGGGCCCTGCGTCTCGCCCTGGGAGGGCGGCGAGCCGGGGCGGCTGATCGCCGCCATCGAGGTCACCGAGCGCCTGCGGCCGGGGGCGCGCGAGGCCCTGCGCGAACTGGGCGGGCAGGCCGCCGGCTTGCTGCTGCTTAGCGGGGACAAGCCCGCCAACGTGCGCGACTGGGCGACGCGTGTGGGAGTCGACGAGGCCGAGGGTGCCCTGCTGCCGCAGGACAAGCTGCGGCGCGTGCGCGAATTGCAGGCGCGGGGGCGCCGGGTGGCCATGGTGGGCGACGGGGTCAACGACGCGCCCACCCTGGGCGCGGCGGATGTCTCGGTGAGCTTCGCCAACGCGGCGCCCATCGCGCGCGCCGGGGCCGACGTGGTGCTGGGCTTCGACGACATGCGCGCCCTGCCGCTGTTGGTGAACGTGGCACGGCGCACGCAGCGGGTGATGCGCCAGAACATGGCCTGGGCGCTGGCCTACAACGCGGTGTTCGTGCCCCTGGCGGCGGCGGGGCGCATCTCGCCCCTGTGGGCGGCCCTGGGCATGAGCGTTTCCTCGCTGCTGGTGGTTCTGAATTCGGCGCGCCTGGCCTGGGCGCATCGCGCGGAGGCGGCATGGACGCATCGCTGATGGTGCTCATCCCGATCAGCGTGGCCATCGTGGCGTTGATCCTGTGCGTGTTGTGGTGGGCCGCCCGCAGCGGCCAGTTCGACGACCTCGAAGGCCCCGCGCACGCGATCCTGATGGACGACGACGACCCGGTCGCGCCCGCCGAAGAGTCGCGCGACGGCAGTTCCTGAGCGGGTTCCGGCGTCGCTTTTCGACGCATATTCACGCGCCTTGACACATGTCAATCGCTCCCCCGGGTGGCTCCGATACCTTGGCGCCATCGCGCTGGAGGGCGCGTCCGTTTTTCACAAATCTGGAAATTCGATGAACCGAATCCGCGGGGTGGAGATGCCATGAGTGCGCAAGCCTTGAGTCCGCAAACCTACAACTATGCGGTGGTCCGCAAGTTCACCGTGATGACCCTGGTCTGGGCCGTGGTCGGCATGCTGGTGGGCATCGTCATCGCGGCCCAGCTGATCTGGCCGGACATGACCTACGGCATCCCCTGGCTGAGCTGGGGGCGCATCCGCCCGGTGCACACCAATGGGGTGATCTTCGGCTTCGGGGGCACGGCGCTGTTCGCCACGTCCTACTACGTGGTCCAGAGAACCTGCCAGAGCCGCCTGTTCGCGCCGGCCCTGGCCGAGTTCACCTTCTGGGGCTGGACGGCGGTGATCGTGCTGTGCGCCATCACCTATCCCCTGGGCTACACCAGTGGCAAGGAGTACGCGGAGCAGGAGTGGCCGATCAGCATCCTCATCGTGCTGGTGTGGGTGGCCTACGCGATCGTGTTCTTCGGCACGGTGATCAAGCGAAAGACCCGTCACATCTACGTGGCCAACTGGTTTTTCGGCGCCTACATCATCACCATCGCGCTGCTGTACATCGTCAACAACATCAAGCTGCCCGTGAGCCTGCTGTCCTTCAGCAGCTACTCGGCCTACGGCGGCGCGCAGGACGCGATGATCCAGTGGTGGTACGGGCACAACGCGGTGGGCTTTTTCCTCACCGTGTCCTTCCTGGGCATGATGTATTACTTCATTCCCAAGCAGGCCGAGCGGCCGATCTACTCGTATCGCCTGTCCATCGTGCACTTCTGGGCGCTGACCTTCGTGTACATGTGGGCCGGCCCGCACCACCTGCTGTACACCGCGCTGCCCGACTGGGCGCAGTCGCTGGGCATGGTGTTCTCGCTGATCCTGCTGGCGCCGAGC
>DAIDHU010000527.1 GCA_027451915.1 Thiomonas sp.
GCCGGCCGAGCCCTTGGCACAGATCACGCCGCGGTTGAGCGGGTGGTTCGGGTTGCCCTCGATGAAACGAACCTCGCCGTCGCGCACGTGCACGTTGATGCCGCAGCGGCAGGCGCACATGTAGCAGGTGGTCGAACGCACCTCGGTGTCGCCCGGCGGATGGGCCTGCGGGTCGTGCAGGGCACGGTCCACGGAAAACACGCGATTCCAGAGTTCTTGGAGCATGGGCGGACAGTGAAAGGATTCGTCCCGAAGATGATGGGCGTCAATTTAGGAACATTACGTACCGTTTTCAAACGAATGGTTTGCGTAGCATCGACCGGATTTTTCGATCGAAGCCCTGCGCGGCCTGCGCGTCCGCGGGGTGCGCCGGCGCAGCCCCTACACTGCGGGGACTGCCCCGAAGCCGTCGCCAACGCGTCCCGCCGCCTTGCCCGCCGCCCCCCGCCCGAAGCCCGATTCCGCTGCCGCCGGCACGCCGCCGCCCGGCCTGCTGGTGCTGCACGGCAACCGCCTGGAGAACCTGCACGCGCTGGTGCTGCACTTCCAGGGCCTGTGGCCGTTGCCGGCCCTGCAGCCGGAGGTGGTGCTGGTGCAGAGCAACGGCGCCGCCGAATGGTTCAAGGCCGCGCAGGCGCAGGCGCTAGGCATCAGCGCGGCCACGCGGGTGGAACTGCCGTCGCGCTTCGTGTGGCAGATCTGCCGCGCCGTGCTGGGCAACGCCGAGCTCGGCGCGCGCTCGCCGCTGGATCGTCAGGCCCTGGTCTGGCGCCTGCTGCCGCTGTTGCCGCGCATGGCGCGGGCGCCGGGTTTCGGGGCCATCGCCGCCTTCCTGGCCGATGGCGAGGCCTTGCGCATGCTGCAACTGGCGCAGCGCCTGGCCGATCTATACGACCAGTACCAGGTCTACCGGGCCGACTGGCTCGAGGCCTGGTCGCGCGGCGACGAGGTGCTCATCGACGCGCTGGGGCGGCGCCAGGCCCTGCCGGCGGGCCAGCGCTGGCAGGCCTTGCTGTGGCGGGAATTGCTCGAGGGCCTGGGAGCCCAGGCGCGCCTGCTGGTGCGCCCGCAGGTGCAGCACAGGGTGCTCGATCGCCTGCGCGCGGCGCCCGCGGGCAGCCTGCGCCTGCCGCCTCGGGTGAGTCTGTTCGGCGCGGCCGCGCTGGCGCCGGCCGTGCTGGATCTGCTGGTGGCGCTGTCGCGCCATGCGCAGGTGCTGATCGCCGTTCCCAATCCCTGCCGCTTTCACTGGGCCGACATCATCGAGGGACGCGAGTTGCTGCGCGCGCCGCGCCGGCGCCTGCCCCTTCGCGAGGGGCGCGAGCTCGGCGCCGTGCCCCTGCAGGCCATGCATGCGCATGCGCACCCGTTGCTGGCGGCCTGGGGCCGCCAGGGCCGCGACTTCATGCGCCAGCTGGACAGCCACGAGCCCATGCCGGATGCGGCCGGGTCGGGCCCCCTCGAGCTGCCGCGCACGGATGTGTTCGACGAGTCCGAGCCGAGCAGCCTGCTCGAGCATGTGCAGGCCGCGATCCGCGACCTGCTGCCACTGTCCGAGCATGCCGCGCCGCCGATTCCCGCCGCGGACGACTCCATCCAGTTCCACGTCGCGCACTCCGCGCTGCGCGAGGTCGAGGTGCTGCAC
Organism: Thiomonas sp.; assembly: GCA_027451915.1. Classification (GTDB taxonomy): domain Bacteria; phylum Pseudomonadota; class Gammaproteobacteria; order Burkholderiales; family Burkholderiaceae_C; genus Thiomonas_A. The sequence continues at coordinate 1,646 of DAIDHU010000527.1, forward strand.
GATCGGCTGCTGGAGCTGCTGGCTCGCGATGTCGGCACGCAGCGGGCGTTGCGCCCCCGGGACATCGTGGTCATGGTGCCCGACGTCGAGATCTTCGCCCCGGCCGTGCGCGCGGTCTTCGGCCAGTACGCGCCTGGTGATCCGCGCCACATTCCCTTCGACATCGCGGATCTTCGACGCCGCAGCGCCAGCTCGCTGCTGCTGGCGCTGGACTGGGTGCTGGGGATCGCGCGCCACCGCGCGGCCTTCAGCGAAATCTGCGACCTCCTGGAGGTGCCGGGAATCGCCGCTCGCTTCGGGCTCGACCCCGACGCACGCGCGCTGCTGCTGCGCTGGATGGCTGAATCGGGAGCGCGCTGGGGCCTGCACGCGCAGCAGCGCGCAAGCCTCGGCCTGCAGGCCTGCGGAGAACAAGGCAGCTGGGCCTTCGCGCTGCGGCGCATGCTGCTGGGCTATGCCAATGGCGAGGCATCGGCCTGGCGCGGCACCGAGCCCCTGGGCGAAGTGGGCGGGCTCGACGCCGCCCTGGCCGGCTCCCTGCATGCCCTGCTCGAAGTGCTGCAGGGCTGGTGGGCGGCCTCGCGCGAGCCCGCCACGCCGGCGCGCTGGGCCCAGGCCTCGCGCGAATTGCTCGAAGACCTGGTCCAGCCCGTGGACGAATCCGAGCGCCAGGCGCTGGCGGCGATGCAGGAAGGCCTGGCCCAATGGCTGCAGGACTGCGAATGCGCCGGCTTCGAACAGGAGATTGCGCTGGAGGTCTTCGCGCAGGCCTGGCTGGACCGCATCGACGACACCAGCGTGGCCGGGCGCTTCCTGGCCGGGGGCGTCACCTTCTGCAGCCTGCTGCCTTTGCGGGCCATTCCCTTCCAGGTCGTGTGTCTGCTGGGCATGAACGAGGACGCCTACCCGCGCAGGGCGCAGCGCAGCGATTTCGATCTGATGGCCCTGCCCGGGCATGAGCGTCCCGGGGATCGTTCACGCCGTGACGACGACCGCTATCTGATGCTCGAGGCGCTGCTGGCGGCGCGCCGGGTGCTTTACCTCAGCTGGTGCGGGCGCAGCGCGCGCGACAACACCCAGCTGGCGCCGTCGATCCTGGTGTCGCAGCTGCGCGATTACCTGGCCGCCGGTTTCGCCGCCGCGCAGCCCGCGGCCGGCGAGACGCCAGGCCAGGTGCTGTTGCGCCAGCGCAGCACCGAGCATCCGCTGCAGCCCTTCGGAAGGCGCTATTTCGAGCCGGGCGGGCCGCGCACCTATGCCCGCGAGTGGTTCGCCTTGCATGCCGACCCATGCGCAACCGGGGCGGGCGCGCCCGCCCCGGCGCGGCGCGAGGGCGAGCCCGAGGCGCCATCGGCGGCCTCGCTGGCCGAGCTCGGCTCCATGCTGCGCAACCCGGCGCGCCTGTACCTGCGCACGGCCCTGGGCGTGGTCTTCGACGAGGCGCAGCAGCTCCCCGAGGACGACGAGGTGTTCGAGTTGCGCGGCCTGCAGCGCAATCGCCTGCTGCGCGATCTGCTGCGCGATCCGCAGGCCTTGGCGGGCCCGGACCTCGACGCGCGGTTGCAGGCGCGCCTGCTGCGGGCCGCCGCCTGCGGGCACCTGCCCCTGGGCGGCCCGGGCGCGC
>DAIDHU010000528.1 GCA_027451915.1 Thiomonas sp.
GCGCGCTCGACATCGGCGGCGTGCGCGTGCTGGCGGCGCGCCTGGACGGGGCCGACGCCACCGCCTTGCGCACCGTCGTGGACCAGCTCAAGGCCCGCCTGAAGTCCGCCGTGGTGCTGCTGGCCAGCGCCGACGGCGACAAGGTGCAGCTGGCGGCCGGCGTGACGGCCGACCTGGTGGGCAGGCTCAAGGCCGGCGACCTGGTCAACCAGGCCGCGCGCGAAGTCGGCGGCAAGGGCGGCGGCCGGCCGGATTTCGCGACGGCCGGCGGCAACCGCCCCGAAGGCGTGGAGGCCGCGCTGCGCGCGGCCGAGGCCTGGTGCGAACAGCGCCTGGCGGCGGCGGACGCCTGAGGCCGACATGACGCACGCGCCCCGATCCCCGGATCAGGCCCAGCGCCGCGTGCTGCTGGGCATCAGCGGCGGCATCGCCGCGTACAAGGCCTGCGAGCTCGCGCGCCTGCTGGTCAAGGCGGGCCACCAGGTGCAGGTGGCGATGAGCGAGGCCGCCACGCGTTTCGTGGGGCCCATCACCCTGCAGGCGCTGTCCGGGCGCGAGGTGGCGCTGGATTCCTGGCATCCCCTGCGCGCCTCCGGCATGGACCACATCGACCTCGTGCGCGAGGCCGATGCCTTGGTCATCGCGCCCGCCAGCGCAGATCTCATCGCCAGGGCGGCCGCCGGCATGGCCGACGACCTGCTGGCCACGCTGCTGCTGGCGCGCGACGCGGTGCCCACGCTGCTGGCGCCGGCCATGAACCGCGCCATGTGGGCGCACCCGGCGGTGCAGCGCAACGCCGAGCAATTGCGCCGCGACGGCTTGCGCCTGGCCGGACCCGGCAGCGGCGCGCAGGCCTGCGGCGAGGTGGGCGACGGACGCATGCTCGAACCCGAGCAGCTGATGTGGGAAATCGAGGCCCTTTGGCAGCCGCGCCTGTTGCACGGGCGGCGCGTGCTGCTCACCGCCGGGCCCACCTTCGAGCCCTGGGACGAGGTGCGCGGCCTGACCAACCGCTCCAGCGGCAAGATGGGCTGGGCGCTGGCACGGGCGGCCTGGGAGGCCGGCGCCGAGGTGGTGCTGGTGGCCGGACCCACCGCGCTGGCGCCACCCCACGGCGTGCGCACCGTGGCGGTGGAGACCGCCTTGCAGATGCGCGAGGCGGTGCAGGCCGAGCTGGCCGGCGCGACCTTCGACGTGTTCATCGCCGCGGCCGCGGTGGCGGACTGGCGCCCCGAGCCCCAGCCCGGCAAGATCAAGAAACAGCCCGACGGCGTCGCCGCGCCGCCCACTCTGCTGCTCAACCCCGACATCCTGGCCGAGGTCGCCGCCCGGGCCGATGCTCCGTTCTGCGTGGGTTTCGCCGCCGAGGCCGAGCAACTCGTGGCCCATGCCCAGGCCAAGCGCGAGCGCAAGGGCGTGCCGCTGCTGGTCGGCAACCTCGGGCCGCAGACCTTCGGGCGCGAGCACAGCAGTTGCGTGCTGGTCGATGCCCAGGGGGTTCGCGAACTGCCCCGCATGGACAAGCTCGACCTGGCCCGGCGCCTGTGCGCCGAAATCGCCTCGCGCCTGCCGGCGCGCGCCTGAGGCGCGCCGAGCCCTGCCGCCGTGGCGCCCGCGCCGCGGGCGGCCCCTGTCCTTGACGACTCCCTCCTCCCTACCTGCCAGGAGCCTGCCCTTGACCTCTCCCGCCACCGCTCCCGTCGAACTCCAGATCCTCGACCCCCGCCTGCACCAATGGGGACTGCCCAGCTACCAGTCGCCGATGGCCGCCGCCGTCGACCTGCACGCCTGCATCGATGCGCCGCTGGACATTCCCGCGGGCAGTCCGGCGTTGCTGGTGCCCGCGGGCTTCGCCATGCACATCGCAGACCCCGGGCTGATGGCGGTCATCGCGCCGCGCTCGGGCATGGGGCACAAGCGCGGCCTCGTGCTGGGCAATTCCCTGGGTGTGATCGACGCCGACTACACGGGTCAGGTGATGGTCAGCGTGTGGAACCGCAACCCGCCGTCGAGCCCGGCCTTGCGCATCGAGCCCGGCGAGCGCATCGCGCAGATGATGTTCGTGCCCATCGTGCGCGCCGAATTCCGCGTCGTGCAGGCCTTTTCCAGCGCCAGCCAGCGCGGCGCCGGCGGTTTCGGCTCCACGGGTTCCTGAGGGGCTCGGCGCGGCGCGCGGCGCCCCTGCGCCAGCGCAGGCCCCGTATTTGATCTGACGCGCCTTCCCCAGGGCCTCGCCCGTGCACAATTTCCTCGCAAGGTCCGTGCCGGACGGATCTCGAGGGCGCAAGCATGCGGGTCAAGCTCGGTCGGGTAGGGTGGGCGCTGGCGGTCGCGGCCCTGGTGCTGGGTGGCTTCGCCTGGTTCTGGCTGGGACGGGAGCCGGCGCAGGATGGGCTGGCCTCCGGCAATGGCCGCCTGGAAGCGGTGGAGCTCGAGCTGGCCACGCGCATCCCCGCCAGGCTGCTCAGCCTGCAGGTGGAGGAGGGCGAGACGGTGCGCGCCGGCCAGGAACTGGCGCGGCTCGACTGCGCGCCGCTGCGGGCCCAGCGCGCCGAGGCGCTGGCCCAGCTGCAGCGAGCCCGCGACGCCGAGGCCACCGCGCGCA
>DAIDHU010000529.1 GCA_027451915.1 Thiomonas sp.
GGGGCTGCCAGTCAGCCGGCCAGGCGCCGTGTCGCAGCCAGGGGCGTGGATCCATGCCCTGGGCCTGGGGCCCCAGAAGGTCACGCAAGGCGCGTTGCAGGCGCGCTGCCACGGGGAAGGCCTCGTGCAGGCCCGGATAGAGCAGGCTGGCGGGAAGCCGCAAGCCGGCGAGTTGCAGGCCCTGCTCGTGCAGCCATAGCGCGAGCACCGCGAAACCGCCCGCGGCGCCCGGCTGCGCGCTCGCGTCGTGCCCGACCCCCAGCGCCGGCCCCAGTTGCTCACCCCACAGGCTGAGCAGCCGCGCGCCGCGCTCGCGCATGCGACGGGCCAGCTCGGCCCATTGCAGGGCATCCACGTCCGCGGCCTCGAGCCGCAAGCCCAGGCGCTCCCAGGTTCGGGCGCCGGAGGCGATCGCGCCGCGCATCATGTCGGGCCCCCCAGCACCAGGGCGGCGGCGCGCCAGGCCTGCGCCAGCAGCCCCGGAATCCACAGCCCCAGCAACAGCACCAGCCCCAGGTGCACCCAGGCGGGCACCAGCCACGGCCGCTGCGGCAGCTTGCGCAGCCTCGTATCCGGCTCGCGCCCGAACACCATGGCCTGCACGCGCCACAGCACCGCGGCCAGCGCCACCAGCAGACCCAGCAGCAGGGGCGCCACGCTCCACGGCGCCGTCTGCAGGGCGCTGCCCAGGATCAGGAATTCACTGGTGAACACTCCGAAGGGCGGCAGGCCGACGATGGCCAGCGCTCCCAGCAGCAGCAGCCAGCCCAGCGCGGGCGAGCGGGCGCGCAGGCCGCGGATGTCCTCCAGCCGCGGCGAGCCGGCCTTTTGCGAGGCATGCCCGACGCTGAAAAAAATCGCGCTCTTGGTCAGCGCATGCACGCTCAGATGCAGCAGGGCCGCGAAACTCGCCAGGGGCGTGCCCAGGCCGAAGCCGAAACTGGCCAGGCCCATGTGCTCGATGGATGACCAGGCGAACAGCCGCTTGGCGTCCTTCTGACGCCACAGCAGCAGCGAGGCCGTCAGCACCGAGAGCAGCCCGAAACCCTGCAGCAAAAGCCCCGGCCAGGCCGCGTGCACACTGCCGTCGACCAGCACCCGCATGCGCAGCACCGCGTACAGCGCCACATTGAGCAACAGACCCGACAGCACGGCCGAAACCGGCGTCGGCCCCTCGGCATGGGCATCGGGCAGCCAGCTGTGCAGGGGCACCAGCCCCACCTTGGTGCCGTAGCCCACGAGCACGAACACGAAGGCCACGCTCATCGCCGCCGGGGCCAGCGCGCCACGCGCGGCGGCCAGCCGGGTCCACAGCAGCGCCTGCGCGCCCTGCCCGCCCAGCACGCGCTCGGCCGCCGCGTAGACCAGCACGGTTCCGAACAGCGCCAGCGCCAGGCCCACGCCGCACAGGATGAAATATTTCCACGCCCCCTGCAGCCCCGCCGGGCTGCGGTACAGCGACACCAGCAGCACGGTGGCCAGCGTGGCCGCCTCCATGGCCACCCACAGCAGACCCAGGTTGTTGCTCAGCAGCGCCAGCAGCATGGTGAACACGAACAACTGGAACATGCCGTGGTACAGGCGAAGGCGCTGCCCGCCCAGGCGCCCGGCGGCCTGCTCCACGCGCATGTAGGGCACCGAGAAGGCCGCGGTGCCCGCCGCCACGAAGGTGGTCAGCAGCACCAGGTAGGTGTTCAGCGCGTCCGCGTACAACTGCTGGCCCAGCGCCAGCAGCGGCCCGCCCAGCGCGACCGCCAGGCCCAGCAGGCAGGCCAGCGCGAAGCTCAGCACGCTGAAGGCCAGGTTCAGGTACTCTGCGCCGCGCCGCAGGCCCAGCCAGCCCAGCATGGCCGCGCCCGCCAGCGGCAGCGCCAGCACCGCCGCCGGCAGGTAGGCGAACCAGGAGGCCGATGGCATGCTCAGGACTCCTCGCGCGGGCCGGGGGCGGCAGGCCCCGGCGGCGCCTCCGGCCAAGGCGCCGGCAGGCGGGTCGCGGGCTCCGCGGGGGAGTCCGGCGGCAACTCCAGGCTGTCGAACTGCTCGCGGATGCGCAGCACGAACACCCCCAGGATGAACACCCCCACCAGCAGGTCCAGGCCGATGCCCAGCTCCACCACCATGGGCATGCCGCGCGTGGCCGCGGTGGCTGCGAACAGCAGGCCGTTTTCCAGTGACAGGAAGCCCAGCACCTGCGCGATCGCGTTGCGCCGGCTGATCATCATGAGCAAGGCCAGGAAGACCACGGCCATCGCGATGCCCAGCAGACCGCGCGTGGCGCCATGCGCCAGGGACTCCAGCGGCTGCGCCAGCGCGAAGGCGAAC
>DAIDHU010000530.1 GCA_027451915.1 Thiomonas sp.
GGCTTGCGAAGGCGCCGAGTTCGACGAGGACCTCCTGTTCACCCACCGCGGCCTGTCCGGGCCGGCCGTGCTGCAGGTTTCCAGCTACTGGGAGCCTGGGCGGGCGCTGCGCTTCGACCTGGGCGCCGGCGCCGACCTGGCCGGGGTGTTGCGCCAGGCCCAGCAGGGCTCGCGCCAATCGCTGCTGACCGTGCTGGCGCAGGCGCTTCCGCGCCGCCTGGCGCAGGCCTGGCTGGAGCAGCAGGGGCTGGACGGAGCGCGGCGTGTCGCCGAGACCGGACGCGCGGCGCTGGAACGCCTGGCCGGCGCCCTGGCCGCCTGGTCGCCGCGGGCCACCGGCACCGAGGGCTGGAACAAGGCCGAGGTGATGCGCGGCGGCGTGGCCACCCAGGAACTGGACCCGCGCAGCCTGGAGGCGCGGCGCGTGCCGGGCCTGCATTTCATCGGGGAGGCGGTGGACATCACGGGCTGGCTGGGCGGCTACAACTTCCAGTGGGCCTGGGCCAGCGCCCACGCGGCGGCCCGCGCGGTCTGAGCCGGCGCCGCCCGCCCGCGCGTCGGGCGGCCTTGCCAGGCGGCTCAGGCCTCGCGCCAGTTCCAGCGGTACTCGCTGCGCAGCCCGCCCGCGGGCTGGCGCTGGAGCTCCAGCACATGCATGCTGCCGTCGGCATCGGCGCGCAGCAGGGTGGAGCAGCGCGTGCCGTAGTCGGGCAACTGGATGAAGGGCGCCGACAGGCCGCGGCTCCACTGCTCGGACAGTTGCATGCCCTCGGGGGGCTCCGGGATCTGCGCGTCGGGGGCCGGATGCGGGTCGGCCAGGCGCTCGAGCAGGAACTCGAACTCCGGGCCCTCGGAGTCCAGGCATTGCGCCACGCCCTGCTTGAGGCGCTGCACCTTCGGCCAGGGCGTGTCCAGCGCCGCGTTGGACAGGCCGTGCACCCCCGGCTGCACCTCGGCGAAACCCGCGCGGTTGGACACCCAGCACATGCGGCCGCGGCGCAGGTCGGCCAGCAGCAGGTTGAAGCCGGCGTAGGCCTGCATGCCCGGGCGCAGCTCGGCGGCCCAGGCCAGGGGATCGGGAGCCTCCCAGGGGCGCTCGTCGAGCGGATGCCGACCGCGCAGGAAGCGCAACGGCAGTTCGCCGCGCGAGGGCCGGACCGCGTCCCGCGGAGGGGGTTCGCGCACATTGGTCAGCGCCGCCAGCAGGCCGTCGCGCCGCAGGCCCAGCCAGGTGCCGCCGCCCTGCAGGTCGCGCCCGGCCAGCAGCGGCGGCACGCCCTCGTCCTGCGCATCCCACCAATGCATGGGACGGGCCGGACGCTGCAGCCATTCGTCGCGGTTGGCGGCCAGCAGCAGGGTGCGCCGGCCCCCGGGCTGCCAGGACCAGGCGATCAGGCACATGGCGGCTTCAGCCGGCGGCTGGCAGTTCGTAGGGCAGGCTGCCCAGGCGCAGCGCCGGGCCCTGCGCCTCGCGCAGGTGCAGCGCGGGCTGCGCGACGGCCTCGAGCTTGAGCTCGGCCAGGCCTTCCCAGCCGCCCGCCGGCGAAGGCGCGGCACCTACCACCAGGCCGCAGGGCTGGCCGGGATCGGCGGCGCTGTACACCTCGTCGCCAGGCTGCATGGGTTGCTCGCCCCGCACGGCGAAGGTGCGGCGCTTGATGCTGCCGCGGTACTGGGTGCGGGCGACGATTTCCTGGCCGGGGTAGCAGCCCTTGCGGAAATCCACCGCGCCCAGGACCTCGTAGTTCAGCATCTGGGGCACGAACTGCTGCGCCGTGGCGGCACTGACATGGGCGATGCCCGCGCGCAGCTCGGCCAGGCGCCAGGCCTGCTCGGGCTCGCGCGCCAGGCCGGACACCGCGGCCCAGTCGTCCAGCGCCTGCTCGGCGACCAGCAGGGTGCGCCGCAGTCCGGGCGCGTCGGGCAGGCGTATGGCCGTGGCCGGGCCTTCGCGCCGCGTGCCCCAGACGGCCAGCGCCTCGCCGGGCAGCGATGAATCGGCATCGGCGGCTTCCAGCAGACCGTACACATGGCGCTGCGCGCGCGCATCCTCCAGGCTGCACTTCAGGCGCAGGATGAACATGCGCAGGCGCTTGAGGGTGGGCTCCAGCAGGTCGGCGTCGAGCAACATGGCGATCGACCCGTCGGCTTCGCGCCAGAGCAGGAAATCGGCCAGCATGCGGCCCTGCGGGGTGCACAGCGCGGCCATGCGCGCGGTGGCCTCGGGCCAGTCGCGAAGTTCCTGGGTGAGCTGGGCGTGCAGCAGGTCGACGGCCTGCGGGCCGCGCGCGAGCAGGATGCCCGCGCTGGGCAATTCGATCAGGGAGGAGGGCATCGGGCTGGACGGCGGCGGGGCCGGCTGGCAGGCATGGGGAGTAGGTCGGCTAGTATAGGAATCTGATCCGAAACCTGCCCGCCGCGGCCTCGGGCGCGCAAGGGGCGGTCCTTGCCGCAATCGCGCCGCGGTGCGCTTCCTGGAATCGAGTGAAAGGCTTGAAATCGCATTGGGCGGCGCGCCTGTTGACGCTGGTGCTCGTGGCTGCCGTGGGTGCCGCCGCCGGCTTCGTCGGCTGGGCGATGGCACCCATACGCCTGGCGAATTCCCCGCTGGACTTCACGGTGCGCCTGGGCAGCCCGGCGCGCAGCGCTGCCGCGCAGATCCGCGCCCAGGGCGCCGATGTGTCGCCGCGCCTGTTCTACTGGCTGGCGCGCCTGAGCGGCGAGGGCACCCAGCTCAAGGCCGGCAGCTACGAGGTGGAGCAGGGCATCACCCCCTGGCAGTTGCTGCGCAAGATGGCGCGCGGCGACCAGTCCCTGCTGGCCCTGACGGTTCCCGAGGGCTGGACCTTCGCCCAGTTCCTGGCCGCGGCCGACAAGGCTCCCGATCTGGTGCATGACGCGCGGGGCCTGAGCCCGCGGCAGATCATGCAACGCATCGGCGCGCCCGCCGATCTGGATCCCGAGGGAGAGTTCTTTCCCGACACCTACCTGTACGGCCGGGGCAGCTCGGAGCTGGCGCTGCTGCGGCGCGCCTACCGGCTGATGCAGCGCGAACTCGCGCAGGCCTGGGCCGGGCGCGAACAGGGCCTGCCCTTGCAGGACCCGCGCCAGGCGCTGACGCTGGCCTCGATGGTGGAAAAGGAGACCGGTCGCCCGGGCGACCGCGCGCGCATCGCCAGCGTGTTCGTCAACCGCCTGCGCGCCGACATGCCCCTGCAGAGCGACCCCACGGTGATCTACGCGCTGGGCAGCGCCTACCAGGGCCATCTGAGCCACAAGGACATGCAGGTGGCCTCGCCCTACAACACCTATGTGCACGCAGGGCTGCCGCCGGGGCCCATCGCGCTGCCGGGGGCCGCGGCTCTGCAGGCCGCGCTGCACCCGGCGGATGGGCGTGCCTTGTATTTCGTGGCGCGGGGCGATGGCAGCAGCGTGTTCTCGAACACCCTGGCCGAGCATGACGCCGCGGTGAGCCGCTATTTGCTGCAGGCGCATCGCGCATCCCGGGCCTCCGGCGCGGCTTCAGGCGCTTCAGGCGCTTCGGCCGCATCCGGCTCTTCCGGCGAGCGCCGGCGTCAACTCTCCCGTTGAGGCACCCCCTTGAAGAATCCCTCGTCACGCGGCCTGTTCATCACCCTTGAAGGCATCGACGGTGCCGGCAAGAGCAGCCAGTTCAGCGCCCTGGTCGAGACCCTGCGGGGCCTGGGGCGCGAAGTCGTGGCCACGCGCGAGCCGGGCGGCACCCCCCTCGGAGAGCGCCTGCGCGAAATGGTGCTCAACGAGGCCATGAGCACCTCCACCGAGGCGCTGCTGGTGTTCGCCGCGCGCCAGGAGCATGTCTTGCACGTGATCGAGCCGGCGCTGCTGCGCGGGCAGGACGTGGTCTGCGATCGTTTCACCGACGCCACGCTGGCGTACCAGGGAGCCGGCAAGGGCATTCCCCGGGACCGCCTGGAGGCGCTGGCCCACTGGGTGCACCCCGGCCTGGAGCCGGACCTGACCGTGCTGCTGGACCTGCCGGCCGAGACCGCCGCTCGGCGCATGCGCGAGCAGGGGCGCCAGGGCGATCGCTTCGAGCGCGAGCCGGAGGAGTTTTTCGGCAGGGTGCGTAGGCAATACCTCGAGCTGGCGCGCGAACAACCCCGGCGCTGGCGTGTGGTCGATGCCACGCGCAGCCTGGAGCAGGTGCGCGAGGATGTGATCCAGAATCTCAAGAAATTCCTGGAACTATAGGAAAATGATGGATTTTCCGGCGACACTACTGCATGGATCCCGGGGCACCGGGCTGTGGGAATCCCTGCTGGAGGCGGGGGCGGGACTGCTCTGCGAGGCGCCGGGCAGGGCCCTGGTGCCCTGGCAGGCCCGCGCCTGCGGTGTGTGCGCCGGCTGCCACCTGGTGCGGGCGGGAACCCATCCCGACCTGCGCGTGGTGGTGCCTGCGGCGCTGGCCGCCGAGCTGGGCCTGGGCATGGAGGACGGCGGCGAGGGCGCCCAGGGGCAGGCGCAGGCCGCTCCGGCCGCTGGCGGACGCGAAATCGGCATCGAACAGGTGCGCGCATTGATCGACTGGGCGCAGGGCACCAGCCACCGCGGGGGACCCAAGGTGGCGGTGGTGCACCCCCTGGATGCCATGGCCGCTCCGGCCGCCAACGCGCTTCTGAAAGTACTTGAAGAACCGCCTGCTTCGCTATGTTTTCTCACGGGAACCCATCAGCTGGACCGGGTGTTGCCCACCTTGCGCAGCCGCTGTCGCCTGCGCGCCTGGGCGCGCCCGGAGCCGCAGGTCGCGCTGGCCGAGCTGCAGCGCCGCGGCCAGGCTGACGCGCAGGCGGTGCTGCAGTGGAGCCGGCGCGCAGTGTTCGACGCCGACCCCGCGCGCGGCCTGGAGTGGACGCGTCGCCTGGTCCGTCAGCTGGCCGCGGGTCGGGTGACCCAGCTCGACGGCGTCACCCCCGCGCAGGCCCTCGAATCCCTGCAGAAACTGACCCTGGACCTGGTACGCGTGCGCTCGGGCCTGGCCCCGAGCTACCTGGCGGAGCTGGACGCCCCGCTGCGTCGCCTGGCCGGGCAGGGCGACACGGGCGCCTGGCTGCAATGGTGGCAGCGTCTGGCGCAGGCCGCGCGCACCCCGGACTTCCCCGTGCACGCGGGGCTCGCGGTCCAGGCCTGGGTCGTAGAATTGCAGCAACTTTGCACCTCGGGGGCGAACTGATATGGCCACTTCCCACGCAGCCGTCGCCGGTGCCGCGACCTCGACGTCGCGCCCCAGCGTGATCCAGCTCGCGATCAAGGAAAAGCCCGCGCTGTACGCCGCCTATATTCCCTATTTTCCCGACGGGGGAATCTTCATCCCCACCCCGCGCGAGCACAAGCTGGGCGACGACGTCTACCTGCTGCTGACGGTGATGGACAACCCGCAGCGCTTCCCGATCGCCGGCAAGGTGGCGTGGATCACCCCGGCCAACGCCGCGGGCAACCGCACGCAGGGCATCGGGGTGCAGTTCCCGGCCGACGACAAGGCCAAGCAGCTGCGGCGCCTGATCGAGGAAATCCTCGGCCCGGCGGCCGAGGCCACCAACCGCCCCACGCACACTCTTTGAGACCCGGCGCGCCGTCGGCGCGCCCAGGCCTGCGGTCGGCTGCGAAGCCGGCCGTATCGATGGTTTTTTCATGCCGCTGACCGATTCCCACTGTCATCTGAACTTTCCCGGGCTGCGCG
>DAIDHU010000531.1 GCA_027451915.1 Thiomonas sp.
GGCCAGGGCCTTGAGCAGGATGGCCGAGTAGTCGTCGTTGGCCTCCTGGAAGCGGCGCACATGCTCCTCGGCGCCCAGGCCGGCCGTCACCGCGAACAGGCCGATGTGGTCCTCGCCCTGCCCCTTCGGCGCGATGAAGTCCGACAATGCCAGGTTGGGCCGGCGCACGCCGTCGACCACCGGGCGCTCGGTCTGCTGGCGCAGCCCGCGCCAGGTCATCAGCACCCGGCTGCGAGACTCGTCGGCGTAGATCTCGATGTCCTCGCCGTCGACGCTGTTGGCCGGATACAGGCCCACCACGGCGTTGGCCTGCAGCCAGCGGCCCTCGATCGCGCGCTTGAGCATGGCCTGGGCGTCGGCGTAGACCTGGCGCGCCTGCGCGCCCACCACCTCGTCGTCCAGGATGGCCGGGAAGGGCCCGGCCAGGTCCCAGGTCTGGAAATACGGCCCCCAGTCGATGCTGCGCGAGACCTCGGCGAGGTCGACGTTGCGGAACTCGCGCCGCCCCGGGGCGCGCGGCGCGGGGGCGATGCCGGCGGGCCAGTCCAGGCGCAGGCGGTTGGCGCGCGCCTGCTCCAGGCTGAGCAGCGGCACCTGGCGCTTGTTGGCGTGCTGGGCGCGGATGCGCTCGTAGTCGGCCGCCAGCTCGCGCAGGAAGTTCTCGCGCGAATCCGACAGCAGCCCCTGCGCCACCCCCACGCTGCGCGACGCGTCGGGCACGTAGACCACGGGCCCTTCGTAATGGGGCGCGATCTTCACCGCGGTGTGCACCCGGCTGGTGGTGGCCCCGCCGATGAGCAGGGGCACCGAGCGCTCGCGGAAGTACGGGTCGCGCTGCATCTCGGAGGCCACATGCTGCATCTCCTCCAGGCTGGGGGTGATCAGCCCGGACAGGCCGACGATGTCGGCCTGCTCCTCGCGGGCGCGCGCCAGGATGTCCTGGCAGGGCACCATCACGCCCATGTTCACGACCTCGAAGTTGTTGCACTGCAGGACCACGGTGACGATGTTCTTGCCGATGTCGTGCACGTCGCCCTTCACGGTGGCGATGACGATCCGGCCGCGGGGGCGCGCGCTGCCGCCGGCGGCCTGGTCGCGGCGCTTCTGTTCCTCGATGTAGGGGATGAGGTGGGCCACCGACTGCTTCATCACCCGTGCGCTCTTGACCACCTGCGGCAGGAACATCTTGCCCTGGCCGAAGAGGTCGCCGACGATGTTCATGCCGTCCATCAGCGGGCCTTCGATCACCGACAGCGGCGGCTTGCCCGCGGCCTCGAAGCCGGCGCGCAGCTCCTCGGTGTCCTCGACGATGAACTCGGTGATGCCGTGCACCAGCGCGTGACTCAGGCGCTGCTCCACGGGCAGTTCGCGCCAGGCGTTGCGCGTGCCTTCGTCGCGCGCGCTGCCGCGCACCTGCTCGGCCATCGCCACCAGGCGCTCGCCGGCGTCGGGCCGGCGGTCGAGCACCACGTCCTCCACGGCCTCGCGCAAGGCCGGGTCGAGGTCGTCGTACACGCCGATCTGGCCGGCGTTGACGATGCCCATGTCCATGCCGGCGCGGATCGCGTGGTACAGGAACACCGTGTGGATGGCCTCGCGCACGGCGTCGTTGCCGCGGAAGGAAAAGCTCACGTTGCTCACCCCGCCGGAGACCTTCGCGCCCGGCAGGTTGGCCTTGATCCAGCGCGTGGCCTCGATGAAGTCCACGGCGTAGTGGTTGTGCTCCTCGATGCCGGTGGCGATGGCGAAGATGTTGGGGTCGAAGATGATGTCCTGGGGCTCGAAGCCCACCTCTTCGACCAGGATGCGGTAAGCCCGCGCGCAGATGTCGATGCGCCTCTGGTAGCTGTCGGCCTGGCCCCGCTCGTCGAAGGCCATGACCACCGCGGCCGCGCCGTAGCGCCGCACCAGGCGCGCCTGGCGGATGAAGTCCTCGGGGCCGGACTTGAGCGAAATGGAGTTCACCACCGCCTTGCCCTGCACGCAGCGCAGCCCCGCCTCGATGACCTCCCACTTGGACGAGTCGATCATCACCGGCACGCGAGCGATGTCGGGCTCGGAGGCCATCAGGTTCAGGAAGCGCACCATGGCCGCGCGGCTGTCGAGCATGGCCTCGTCCATGTTCACGTCGACGATCTGCGCGCCGTTCTCCACCTGCTGGCGCGCCACCGCCAGCGCCTTGTCGAACTCGCCCGCGAGAATCATGCGGGCGAAGGCCTTGGATCCCGTGACGTTGGTGCGCTCTCCGATGTTGACGAACAGCGAACCGGGGCCGATGACCAGCGGCTCCAGGCCCGACAGGACCAGCGGGGGAATGGCGGCCCGCTGCGCGGGTGAGACGGTATCGACTGGATTCATCAAGGGGCGCGGGCGGCTTGTCCCGGTTCGGGGGTGCGACAATGCGGCAAACGCGCATTCTAGGCAAGGCCCCCATGTCTCTGTTGAGCAGTTTTCGTGCCCGCAAGCCCGCGCCGGCGAGCTCGGCCTGGACCGAGCGCATCGTCGATGCCCTGCTGCAGATGCCGGCCTGGCTGCCGTTGTCGCGCGCGGATGCGCGCGCCGTGGCCGAACGCATGCAGGTACGCAGCATGCCGGCCGGCTCGGCCTTCATCCGCCAGGGCGATCCGGCGCCCGGCAGCGGCATGATGCTTCTGCTCGACGGCGAGGTGGCCATCGAGAAAAAGGGCTCGGGCCCGCAGGGCGACAGCCTGGTGGTCTCGCTGGC
>DAIDHU010000532.1 GCA_027451915.1 Thiomonas sp.
CTGGACGAATACCTGCACAGCGGGCGCAAGATCGATGCCTTCGTGCTGCGTGACCTGCACGAGCGCCACCTCGCCGTGGATCGTTCGACCCCGCTGCGCAGCGTGGGCAACGACCTGCAGCAGTTGCTCGGCGAGTTGACCGAGAACATCGAGGAGGCGGGGCGCGGCGCGGAGGAGTTCGGCCAGGCGCTGGACACGACCCTCGGGCATCTGGGCAACGACGCCGACGCGCAAAGCCTGCGCATCATCGCCTCGGGGCTCGTGGTGGCCACGCAGCGCGCCCGGCAGCGCAACGAGCACCTGCAGCAGCGCCTGCAGGTCACGCTGGCCGAGAGCGAGAAGCTCAAGCTGGAGCTGGAGCGCCATCGGCGCGAGGCGCTGATCGACCCGCTCACGGGCCTGTGGAACCGGCGCGCCATGGACAACGAGCTCGACGAGCTGATGGCGGTGGAGCCGGACGCCCCGCTGAGCCTGCTGATGCTGGATATCGATCACTTCAAGCGCATCAACGACACCCACGGCCATGCCCTGGGCGATGCGGTGTTGCGCCATGTCGCGGAAGCGATCCGCAAGTGCCTGCGAAGCGAGGACCACGCGGTGCGCTATGGCGGCGAGGAGTTCCTGGTGCTGTTGCCGCGCACCTCCCTGCTGGAGGCTGCGCAGGTGGCGGAGAACATCCGCTCGCGCGTGGCCTCGCTGCGGCTTCGCCGGCGCAGTGACAACCTGGTGCTGGAGCCTTTCACCGTGTCCCTGGGCGTGGCCAGCCGCAAGCCCGGCGACACGCGCGACACCCTCCTGCGCCGCACCGATCGCGCGCTGTACCGCTCCAAGGACGCGGGGCGCAACCGGGTGAGCCTGGACGCGGACCACGGGCACGCGCCCGGGCACGCCTGAGCGCCGCCTGCGGCCCGCGCCCGCGCGCGAGCTTTCAGTGCGCCCCCGCGGCCTCGCTGCCGCCGGCGACTGGCGCGCTGGGCCGGACCAGCCAGACCATCACGATCATGGCGACGAACAGCCACGCGCTGAGCCGGAACATCTCGTCCACGGAGATGGTCGAGGCCTGCACGTCGATGAGACGGTTGAGCACTCCCAGCGCCTGCTGGTGGCTCAGCCCGCCCGCTTCCAGCATGCGCAGCACGGCCGAGGATCGGGGGCTGCCTTCGTAGATGTGCTGAGCGAGCTGGGCGTGGTGCAGGCTGGAGCGGTTGTCCCACAGCGTGGTGTAGATCGAGGCCCCGAAGGAGCCCGCCGTGATGCGGGCGAAATTCGACAGCCCCGCGGCCGAGGCCACGCGCTGCTGGGGCAGGCCGCCCAGGATGATGCCCAGCAGGGGAATGAAAAAGGTCGCCGTGGCCACGCCCTGGACCACCGTGGGCAGCGAATAGTCCCAGTAGGTGTCCGCGGTCGTGAACCGTGAGCGCATCCAGAACACCACCGCGAACACCAGGAAGGAAAAGGAGGTGAGCCAGCGGGTGTCGATGCGGCTGGCATAGCGACCCACGAAGGGCATAAACAGCAGCGCGAACAGACCCACCCAGGCCAGCACCCCACCGGCCTCGGTGGCGGTGTAGCCGATGTACTCCTGCAGCCACAGCGGCAGCAGCACCAGCGAGCCGAAATACATGCCGTAGGCCAGCGAAAGCATGATCGTGCCCAGGGTGAAGTTGGGCAGGGCGAACAGCTTGAGGTCGACCACGGGGTGTCGATCGTTGAGTTCCCAGATCAGGAACAGCACGAAACCCACCACCGCGGCCACGGCCAGGGCGACGATGAAGGTGGAGCCGAACCAGTCCAGCTCCTCGCCCTTGTCGAGCATCACCTGCAGGGAGCCGACCCAGATGACCAGCAGGGCCAGCCCGGTCCAGTCGATGGGCAGCTTGCGGGTGGGCGTCTCCCGCGAACCGTAGATGGCCAGGGTGATCAGGCTGCACACCAGGCCCACGGGCACGTTGATGTAGAAAATCCAGGGCCAGGAGATGTTGTCGGTGATCCAGCCTCCGAGCAGGGGGCCCGCGATGGGGGCCACCAGCGTGGTCATCGACCACATCGCCAGGGCCATGCCGGCGCGCTCGCGCCGGTAGCTCGACAGCAGCAGGGTTTGCGACAGCGGAATCATGGGCCCCGCCGAGGCGCCCTGCAGGACCCGGAACAGGATCAGCACCGGCAGGCTGGGCGCCTGACCGCAAAGAAAGGAGAACAGCGTGAACAGGGCGATGCTGGCCAGGAAGGTGCGCACGGCGCCGAAGCGCTGGGTGAGAAAGCCGGTCAGGGGCACCGCGATGGCGTTGGCCACGCCGAAGGAGGTGATCACCCAGGTGCCTTGCGAGGAGCTCACGCCCATGTCGCCCGCGATGGCCGGGATGGACACGTTGGCGATCGAAGTGTCCAGCACGTTCATGAACGTGGCCAGGCTGAGCGCGATGGTGCCTGCCACCAGCGTGGTGCCCGTCAACGGCCGCTGATGCGCGGGAACGGCGGGCGCGGCCTTGGAGGCCGGGGGGTCGGAATTCATCGAAACGTCGGGAAGTTCATATCGCATGATATCTTCTCGGCGCAGATTCCGCCGCGCGCGGCAGCACCCTGTGCGCCCCGCTCGCGCCGCATTTCCAGCCCGTCACGTCCGTCCAGCACGCCACGCCCGCCATGGATCGCCTGCGCGATTTCGGATTCCTGCTCGCCGAGCTGAGCCGGCGCTACACGCGCCGCTTCGAGCAGCTCGCGCAAGGCACGGGCCTGACGCTGACCACGTGCAAGGTCCTGGCTTACCTGGAGCGCCACGAAGGCATCCATCAGGCGCGCCTGGCGGAGCTGGCCTCCATCGATCCGATGGCCCTGGTGCGCCTGCTCGACCGCCTGCAGGCCGCGGGCATCGTGCAGCGGCTTGCCGATCCGCAGGATCGCCGCGCGCATCGGCTCGTGCTGTGCGAGCCGGCGCGCCCCATCCTGCGGCAGATCCACGAGATCTCGCGCCATGCGCGCCGGCAGGCCTTCGAGGGCATCGATGCCGGCGAGCGCGAGAGCCTGCTGCGTCTGATGCGCCGCCTGAGCGACAACCTGGACGGGTCGGCGCGGGAGGGCCTCAGGCCTGAAGACGTGCCTTCGGAGCCTGTCCGGCGGGTTCCGAGATCTCGTCGCCCTCGCCGGCCGCCCCAATGCTCCAGCTGAGCTGGTGCAGGGCGCGAACCAGCCGGTCGGAGGTGCGGTCCAGCGCGCCCGCCGCCAGCTCGGCAAGCGCCCGTTCGGGGCGGCTTGATTCCTCCGCCTCGCGCAACAGTTCGCCGGCCTGGCGGTGGAATTCGGTGTGCAATTGCTGCGCGCGCAGGAACACGGGGCGCGTGGATGGCCACATGGTGTCGGCATGGCGCCGCATCCAGCGCCCGAGCAGGCAGGCGTCGTCGCGGCAGACCACGCGCCACTGCAGCGGCGTGCCCTCCCCGCTGAGCCCGCGCACCAGCGCGTCGCGGTATTGCTGGTGCGAGATGATGATGCGCTGCCAGTCCAGCGGCGCGATATCGCGGCTGTACAGCAGCGCCTGGCGTCCGAGCGCGGTGTCGGGGCTGCCGGCGTCGAGCTCCCAGTGCCACTTGCGCGCCCAGTTCGCGAAATGCTCCGCCGGCATCGGCCGCGCCAGCGCGTAACCCTGGCCGCGCTCCACCCCCAGGGCCAGCGCCATTTCCACCAGGTCGGGGGTTTCCAGCCCCTCCATGGTGACCTGCATGTTCAGGCCCTGCGCCATGCGCACCAGCGCACCCACGAAGGCAATGGTCTTCACCGGTTCGTCCTGCGCCTGCTGCACGATGTGCTGGTCGATTTTCACGGTGTGGAAAGGCAGGCTGCGCATGCGTCGCAGGCTGCTGTAGCCCGAGCCCAGATCGTCCATGATCAGGCGCACGCCCAGGCTTGAAAGGCTGGCGATGGCCTGGTCGCGGCGCTCGCTGTCGAACTGGTCCTCGTGGCTCTCCAGCAGTTCCAGGTGCAGGCGCGTCGCGTCCACGCGGCTGTGCTCGAGCGCCTGCGCGATCCATTGCGGGCACTCGGGATCCATCAGCACGCTGGGCGGCAGGTTGAGGCTGGCTCCGAGGTGCAGCCCCTGCGCGTCCCAGGTGCGCAGCCAGTGCAGGGTCAGCTCCAGGCCCTTGCGGAACAGGATGCGCAGCTCATGGTTGCCGAAGGCTTCCAGGAAGGCGCCCGGCATGAGCACCTTGTCCCCGTCCTGCAGCCTGGCCAGCACCTCGACTTCGTCGGCCTGCCCCGTGACCAGGTTGACCAGCGGCTGCACGTGCAGGCGCAGGCCCCCGCCGTACAGCAGATCGTGCAGGCGGCTGCGGCGCGTGGCGGCGATGGGCTGCTGGGCCGGGCCGCCCAGGGCGCGCTGGAAGGCCGGACCCAGGTGGTGCTGGGCCGACTCCAGCCACATGCGCATGGCGGGCGCCTCGAACTGGCCCGGATGGCGTCCCAGCAGCGTGATCACCTGATGCACATGTCCGTGGCGATCCAGCAGCGGGATCGCCGCCACGCTGCGCACGCCGAAGGGCCGGGCGATGTCGGCGAATTCCCGCACCGCGAGTTCATTGGCGTCGGTGGAGATGGCTCCGCTGGTCCAGGCGCGCTGGGTGGCCCCGGCGCGCTCCAGCGCGCCGCGGCGGAAGTCCAGGTCCAGCCCGGCGTCGCGCAAGGCCTGCAGGTAAGCCTGCGCCTCCCCGAAACCGAACTCCAGCACGTAGCGGTTGTCGGCGTCGGGGCGCCCGCAGGCCACGCCGCAGATGCCCGGCAAGGCCCCGAGGTGGGCGACGACGCGGCGCGGCAACTGTCCCGATTGCTCCCAGGCGTCGAGCTGCGTCTCCAGGACCGCCAGATGGGCCTGGCGCTGGTGCTGCACCTCCAGCGCGCCGCGCTGCATGGCGTGCAGGTCCAGGCTCAGGCGCTGCTGCAGCAGGGTCTGCAGGCGCACGCGAGCGTCCAGGCGCAGGGGCAGGCGCTGCGTGGCGCGCTGCAGCGCGGCGCCGTACTGGCTCAGCGTGTCCATCGCCGCGGCGCTGTCCACGCCGATCATCGCGTGCACGCGCCCCAGGCGCAGCGCGGCAAGCTCCTGCTCGTGGCGCTGCAGCCGCGGCTGCAGCAGGCGCCGCAGATGCCGCTGCTGGTGCTGCTTGAGACCCTGCACCTCCGGGGCGGTGAGCATCGCCAGGATGCGTGCGTTGGCGCTGTCCGGCGCAAGCTGGCGCCAGTAGGACTCGACGAACTCCTCGTCCACCGCGACCAGCTCGGCCTGCACCTTGTCGAGCAGCTCCGCGGCCGCCTCGCCGTACGGGTCGAGCTCGTCCTCCTGCGCGTCGTCGACCTGCTCGCCGCTGAGCAGCCACCAGCGCTGACGCCGCGCCTTGGCCGCCTTGGTCGCGTACAACGCGCCGTCGGCCTGGCGCAGCAGCGTGTCGGGCTCCTCGCCATGCTCGGGGTACAGCGCCAGGCCCATGCTCATGCCGACCTCGGCCAGCACCCCGGGGCCGAGCTCGAAGGGCTCCTCGACCGCACGGTGCAGGCGCGCCAGCACGGTGGCCAGCACCTGGCGCGGGTGCGCGGCGTCGAGCTCGTCGAGCACCAGCACGAATTCATCGCCACCCAGGCGAGCCAGCAGGTCCGATTCGCGCAACTGGGCCTGCAGGCGCGTGCCGAGCTGTTGCAGCAGGCGGTCGCCGGCGGCGTGTCCGTAGGTGTCGTTGACAGGCTTGAAGTCGTCCAGGTCGAGCACGCCGATGGCCAGCTGGTGCCCGCCGCGGCGCGCGCGCGCCATCGCATGCGGCAGGTGCTGCTCGAGCGCCAGCCGGTTGGCCAGCCCGGTCAGTGCGTCGTGGCGCGCCAGATGTGCCTGCTCCGACTCGCGCGCCTGCAGCATCTGCTTGAGGTCGATCTCGGTCAGCGCCTGGCTGATCAGCTCCGCTGTGCGTACCAGCGTGTCCTGCACGATGGCGTCGAGGTCGGCGCTGTCGTTGGCCACCAGCACCAGCATCGCCCACAGGCGCCCGGAGCGGCGCAGCGGCAGGGTCATCGCCTCCTGCGTGCAGCCGGCAAGCGCGTAGGCCTGCCAGGGCTGGATGAGCACCGAATCGGGGTCGGTCTCGATGGCGCGCACCGCGTCGCGCCAGGTGCGCGACATCGCGTCCGTGCCGTCGCGCCGGACCTGCAGCGGCAGCGGCTCGAGGGTTTCGCGGGCATGGCCGGCGGCCGCCACGACCCGCAGGCGCCCCTGTTCGTCGGGCTGGCCGATCCACGCCGCGGCGAACAGGCCGCCTTCGAGCAGGCGCGTGCACGCGGTTTCCAGCAGCTCGCTCTCGCTGCGCGACGCGATCAGCACGTCGATCTGCGAGAACACCGTGCGCATCAGCTCGCCCTGGCGCTCGTGGGCCCGCAATGCGTCCTGTTGCGCGGCCACCAGGTCGACGCGCTCCAGTCCGCGCCCGATGTATTCGCCCATGTCGCCCAGCAGGTTGGCGAACTCCGGGTCGAAGTCCAGTGCCTCGTCCCAGTACAGCGACAGCACCGCGTCGAGCCGGCCGTGACGCCGGATGGGCAGCGCGGCGCAGGCGTGCAGCGCATGGGCTTCGGCATGCGCGCTCCAGGGCCGTCCGGCGCGCGCGAGATCATCGTGGAACTGCGCGCTGGCGCTGCGCCACACCGCGCCGAACGGGCCCGCCGCGTCGGCCGGGGCACCGAGCTCGCCGCGCGTGCCGCGCAGGTAATCGGTGACTCCGGCGCTGGCGAGGACCTGCTCGCGCTGCGCGGCGTCGGCGCGCCCGATCCAGGCCAGGCGAACTCCGCACAGGTCCACCGCGGCCTGGCAGATGCCCTGCAGCAGGTCGTCCTCGTTCGCAGCGGCGGCGATCAATTCGTGGGTCCTGGCGCGAAACGACTGCATGCGCGACAGGCGCTGCAGCGTTCGCAGCGCCTGCGCGCTCGCACGTTGCAGCCGGCGCGCGCGGCGCTCGCTCGCGGCGAGCAGCCCGGCGCCGAGCACGAGCGCCAACGCGAGCAACGCGACGTAGGGCAGCAGTGCGCGACCCCACGCGACGAGCAGGGTGCGTTGCGGCACGGCCGCGATGATCACATAGGGCAGGCCGTCCACGCGCACCCAGGCCCCCAGCGAGCGCTGGTCGCGGTCCCCCAG
>DAIDHU010000533.1 GCA_027451915.1 Thiomonas sp.
GCATTGCGCCCCCTGCGTGGCCGGCGCCGGGCGGAACCGTCCGCTGTCCAGCAGATTGCCCTCGATCGCCTGCCCGCGGGCGCGGGCCTCCCACTCGGCTTCGGTGGGAAGCCGGCAGCCCGCCCAGCGCGCGAAGGCGTCCGCCTCGAAATAGCTGAGGTGGCATGCCGGTGCCGCGGGGTCGATGTCGCATTCGCCCCCCAGCGTGAACTGGCTCTGCCCGTCCTCGCTCCAGTACAACGGGGCGCGCCACTGCTCGCGCTGCACCGCGGCCCAGCCGTCGGACAGCCACAGCAGGGGATTGCGATAGCCGCCGTCGCGCACGAATTCGGAGAACTCGGCGTTGCACACGGCGCGGTCGGCGAGGGCGTGCGCCTGCAGCCACACGGTGTGGCGCGGAGCCTCGAGGTCGAAATGAAAGCCCTCGCCGTCGAAGCCCAGGGTGTCGGGCCCGCCGGGATGCTCGAGCCAGGCCAGCGGGCGTACGCCCTGCCGCGGCAGGGCCGCGAGCTGGCGCCAGGCCGGCTTGAGGGGATTGAACGAGAACAGGTGCAGCAGGTCGGTCAGCATCAGCTCCTGGTGCTGCTGCTCGTGGTGCAAGCCCAGCTCGACCAGCTCGTGCAGCGCGGGATCGCGCGCGCCAGGCTGCTCGAACAGACGCCGCAGCGCCCCTTCGACATGCCCGCGGTATTGCAGCACGGTGCGCAATGGCGGTCGCGTGAGCATGCCCCGCGCCGCGCGCAGGTAACGCGGGCCGGCACCGACGTAGTAGGAGTTGAACAGCTCGGCGAAGCCGGGATGAAAGACCTCGTAGCCGGGCAGGTGCGGGCGCAACACGAAGGTCTCGAAAAACCAGGTCGTGTGCGCCAGATGCCATTTCAGCGGACTGGCATCGGGCATGCTCTGCGCGACCAGGTCCTCCGGCTCGAGGCCATCGCACAGCTGCACGCTCAGCCTTCGCACGGCCAGCAGACGATCGAGCTGGCCATCACCCGGCAGGCACGAGGCTGCGGTGGGACCCTGGGTCAATACGGTCTCCTGCGTCAAGGGGCTCGCGATCATCGCGGACCCACGAGGGAGTCGGGAAGGATGGAGTCGCTCGCCCTGGGCCGGGAGGGCTCCGCGGCCCCGATGGGCGGGGCTGCGCCGGGTTCAGCGAGCCCCAGCGAACAGTCGGCGCAGCCAAGTATCGCAGAGCGGCCGGGGGGCTTCAAGCGCCGCATCATTGCACGGTGGCCAGCAGCGTCTTGAGTTGCGCGGCGTCCCGAGGCGCGCCGAGGAACATTTGTGCCTTGCCGGACGAATCCCGCCAGATCATCATGGGGAATCCGAAATAGGCGTCGGCGGCGTGCAGGACCTTCAGATTGCGGGCCAGCTCCTCGCGGGTCGCCGGGGCCACGCGCGCCGCCGGCACCAGGCCTCCGCCCGATCCGGCATGCGGGTTGCGGCCGTACTCGCTCTCGTTGCGGGCCAGCGCCCGGGCCGGATCGGCGGCCTGCAGCATGGCCGCGGCCTTGCCCTCGCTGCTGCGGGCCAGCACCGACACCGGGATCCAGCGCAATTGCAGGCCCTGCTTGCCGATCCAGGGCTGCAGGTCCTCGTAGAGTTCATGGCAATAGGGGCAGTTGGGGTCGAAGAACACGTCGACCACCCGCGGGCCCGCGCCCAGGGTGACCGCGGTGGTTTGCGCCATTTGGTGCAGCATGGCGCCGGCCAGTTGTTCGGGGCTGGGCGCGGCGTGCGCCGGGCTCCAGGCCGCGCCGACCGCGACCAGGGCCGCGGCGATGGTTGCTCGGATCATGTTGCCTCCTTTTTGCGGGGATGGTTCCAGGGCATCGCGAAGGCTTCGCCCGTCCTCTTGGTCGACGCGGGCGCCGATTCCTGACAACCCGGCCGCGGCCAGCGCCGCGGCAAGGGGCTCAGGCCGCGATGGACGCCGCCACCTGCCCCACCACGCGCAGGGCCTGCTCGCGTTCCGCGGTCCAGGGCGCGCCCGCGTTGAGCCGCAGGCAGTTGCGGTAACGCGTGGTGGTGGTGAACAGCGGGCCGGGCACGACCACGATGCCCTGGCCGATGCAGCGCCGATACAACTCGATCGCGTCCACCGAACGGGGAAGTTCCACCCACAGCACGAAACCCCCGCTCGGGTCGGTGACCCTGGTGCCTGGCGGGAAGGCGGATCCAATGATTTGCCGTGCGATATCGACTTGTTCGCCGAAATTGCGCCGAAGTTGGCGCAGGTTCTGCTCGTAGCCCCCATGCTCCAGCAAATCCGCCACGGCCCATTCCACCACCGTGCTGCCGCCCCCGCTGAACGAGCGCTTCAGGCTGGCCACCTCGCCGCTCCATCGTCCGGCCTCGACCCAGCCGATGCCCCGCAGCCCGGGCGCGAGGGTCTTGCCGAAGGAACCGCACAGCAGGACCTGGCCGTCATGGTCGAAGGAGCGCACCGCCCGCCGGGCTTCCTCGGTGGGCGCGAGCTCGTTGCAGATGACATCCTCGATCAGCGGGATCCCGCGCCGCCCGAGCATCGCGGCCAGTCGTTTCTTGGACGCGGTGGGCATGACCGTGCCCATGGGGTTGGAAACCGTGGGCACGGCCAGCACGGCCTTGATGGGCTGGGTGTCCAGCGCCAGCTCCAGCGCGTCCAGGGACATGCCCGTGCGCGGCTGCATGGGGATCTCCACCGCGCGCAGGCCCAGCGCCTGCATGGCGCGCAGGAAGCCGAAGTAGGTCGGCGACTCGATGGCGATGACATCGCCAGGCTGGGTCAGCGCCCGCAGGCACAGGGTGATCGACTCGGTGCAACCATTGGTCACCACCACGTTGCCATGGTCGAGGGTGCAGCCCAGGTTCACCGCCCGCCGCGAGATCGCCTGCCGGAGTTCCGCGACACCCAGGGAGGTCGCGTAGCGCCCCAGCGCGTCCCCATGGCGCTGCGCGCTGCGCGCCAGGGCGCGCCGGATGCGCTCGTTGGCGTACAGGCCCTCGCCGGCGGCGGCCGCGCCGAAGGAGATGTAGCCCGGCTCGCCCAGCAGGTCGTAGACCGCGTCGGCGATGGCCTTGACCTCCACCGCCACAGGGCGCGTGGGCGGACGCGTGGCCGCCGGCACGGGGGGGAGGTCGCGCGGGCGCCGCACGAAGAACCCCGATTTCGGGCGGGCCTCGATCACCCCCCGATCCTCGAGCGTGCGATAGGCCTGCACGGCGGTGGAAACCGACACCCCATGCTGCTCCGACAGCGCGCGGACCGAGGGCAGGCGGGCGCCCGGGCGCAGCGAGCCGGACGCGGCCAGCCCGGCCAGTCGATCGGCCAGGCTGAGGTAAAGCGGAGCTTCGGCGGACATGCGGGAATGATGACAGACAAGCCGGGAGTCCACACCATACAGCGCGCCCGGGATCCAACCAGTACAGTTTCAGTCATTGCAGATCTGTGCCGGCACAGAATCAGGGCCTGTGCATCTGTCGTGCGCCCGGGCGTGCGGGTAGATTGAGGGCCTGTTCCCTGGCGCGCCGATCCTGTTTCGAGACCCCCATGTCCCACGCAACCCTGCTGGCCTTCGCGCTGTTCGCCTTCGCCGCCTCGATCACACCGGGGCCCAACAACCTGATGCTCCTGGCCTCCGGCGCCAACTTCGGATTCCGGGCCACGCTTCCCCACCTGCTGGGGGTCGCCTCGGGATTCCTGCTGCTGGTCGCCTCCGTGGGTCTGGGGCTGGCCGCGGTGTTCGTGCGCTGGCCCTGGGTGTACGCAGGCATGCGCTGGGTCGGCGCGGCCTACATGCTGTACCTGGCCTGGCGCATCGCCACCGCGCCGCGCCCGCATGCCTCGCGCACCCGCGCCAGCGCATCGCGGCCGATGAGCTTCCTGGGCGCCGTGGCCTTCCAGTGGGTGAACCCCAAGGCCTGGCTGATGGCGGTGAGCGCCTTCAGCACCTACATTCCCGCGAGCCGCGGCGTCCTGCTGCCCCTGGGAGCGGTGCTGTTGTTCGGGGCGATCAACCTGCCCAGCATCACCGCCTGGGCCTTCGGCGGCTCGCATCTGCAGCGCGTGCTGAGCACCCGTGGCCGCGCCCTGGCCTTCAACCTGCTCATGGCAGGACTTTTGCTGGCCTCGCTTGCGCCCATGTTGCGCGCCAGCGCCCCGGGCTGATTCCTCCGGCGCCTCCTGGTCCTGCCGCAGGGGCAGCCGGGCGGGCTCGCCCTGCGCGGCGACGGGGCCGCGCCATGGCTCAGCCCCGCTCGCCGAGGCCGGCGGCGAACAGCGGACCGGCCGAGCCTTGTTCGGCAAGCGCCCGCAGACCGGGAAGATCCGACACGCGCCGCGACTCGCGCGTGACCTGGGTCCACCAGGCGGAGAAGGAGGCGCAAGGGCGACCGACCTCGGGGAACAGACGCAGGGCAGGGTGGGGATGCACGCCGGCCGGCAGCTGCGCGTCGACATGCTCGTCGGCCAGGGTGTGCACCGAGCGCGCGGTGGCCAGCGCCAGCGCCAGCTGCTGGCGGCTGCCGTGCCATCGCACCGCGGCCAGCGCGGACATGCGCGCGTCGACGAAGCTCCAGCGCGCCGCGCTCCACGGCCATGCCTCGTGGTGCCCGGTGGGCCACCAGGCCACCCGCAGGCAGCCCGCGGGCAGATCGGCCGGGGGCTCGCCCAGGGCCCAGGGGTGGATCAGCCAGACGTCGCGGCCCGCCACCTCGGCGGCCTCGGGCGCCGCGCCCTGGGGCGGCCGCGAGCACAGGGCCGGCTCCTCCACGCCCTGCTCCAGCGGCCGCGCGGGCACCGGGCGCGGGCTGCGCGCGATGGTCTCCAGCGCCTCGTAGGAGGTGTCGACCACGCTGCCCGCGCAGTCCCAGGAGGCCGGGGCGTGGCGCGCCACGTTGTCGGCGTTGAACAGGTAGGGCTTGTGGCTGCCGGTGCCGGCGACCCATTGCCAGCTCAGGTGATTGCTGGCGAGGTCGCCGTCGAGCAGGTGCGCGAGCATCCAGTCGGCGCCGGCCCGCCAGTGAACCTTGCGCAGGTGCACCACATAGCTGGCCAGCCACATGCGGGCGTGGTTGTGCAGGTAGCCGGTGGCGTACAAGGCGCGCACGGCCTGGTCGACGACGGGAAGGCCGGTGCGCGCCTGGCGGATGTCGGCCGGCATCCCTGGCGCGTAGGCGGCCTCGGGCAGCGGCCCCTCGTGCAGCGAGCGCAGGATGCGATCGCCCCGGTGCCGCCAGACGTGGCGGAAATACTCGCGCCAGCCCAGCTCGAACACGAACTTGTGGCGCAGCTCCAGACGGTGCCGCGCGGCCACTCCGGCGAGCACCTCGGGCAGGCTGACGAAGCCGTGGGTGATGTAGGGGGAAAGGCGGGTCACCGCCCCCTCGAGGGTGTTGCGGCTGCGCGCGTACTCGGCCGGGCGCACGGCGGCGATGCGCGAACGTGCCGCGTCGAGCGTGGGGGCGAACATCTCCTGCGGCTTCATGCGGTTGCGCCGACCCGGCCCTCGCGGATGGCGTCGGCGCGCCGCGCCAGGGCCGCGCGCTCCTCTTGCGGCAGGCGCGCGGCGTTTTTCACCTGCAGCGCCATGCGCGCGTTGGCGCCCAGCAGTTTTTCGTGGCGGATCAGGAAATCCCAGTACAGCGTGGTGAAGGGACAGGCGCGCTCGCCGAGACGCTGCGCCGGGTCGTAGCGGCAGCCGGCGCAGCCCCCGCCCATGCGCTGGATGTACTTGCCGGTGGCGACGTAGGGCTTGCTGGCCATCTGTCCGCCGTCGGCATACTGGCTCATGCCCAGGGTGTTGGGCAATTCCACCCATTCCACCGCGTCGACGTACACCGACAGGTACCAGTGGTGCACTTGCCGCGGGTGCACGCCCAGCAGCAGCGCGAACAGGCCGGTGACCATCAGGCGCTGGATGTGATGCGCATAGCCATGCGCCAGGGTCTGCGTCAGGGCCTCGCGCAGACAGGCCATGTCGGTGTCGCCGCTCCAGTACCAGGCGGGCAGGTCCTGCGTGGCCTGCAGGGCATTGGCCTCGGCGTAGCCGGGCATGCGCGTCCAGTAGATGCCGCGCACGTACTCGCGCCAGCCGAGGATCTGGCGAATGAAACCCTCGACGCTTTGCAGCGGCGCCCGGCCCGCGTGCCAGGCCGCCTCGGCGGCCTGCACGACTTCGCGCGCGCTCAGCAGCTTGAGGTTCAGCGCGGCCGAGAGCTGCGAGTGATACAGCCAGGGCTGGCCCGGCCACATCGCGTCCTCGTAGCGACCGAACAGGGGCAATCGCTGCTCGATGAACAAGGCCAGGGCCTGCAAGGCCTGCTCGCGCGTGACGGGCCAGGCGAAGGCGTCGAGCGAGCCGGGGTGCTGCGCGAAGCGGGTCTCGACCTGGCGCAGGGTCTCCCGCGTCAGCTCGTCGGGCTCGAAGCCGGCGCGCGGCGGCAGCGCTCCCGGGCCCCGCGGGCCGAAGGCCTCGCGGTTGTCCGCGTCGAAATTCCAGCGCCCTCCGATGGGCTGGTCGTCTTGCATCAACACCCCATGGCGCTGCCGCAGTTCCCGGTAGAAGTACTCCAGGCGCAGTGACTTGCGCCCCCTGGCATGGGCCGCGAACTCACGCACGGTGCAGAAGAAATGCCGATCCTCGCGGATCTCCAGGCTCAGCCCGGCCTGTTCCACCACCGCCTTCAGCGACTGCAGCACGCGCCAGTCGCCCGGCGCCGTCATCAGCACCCGACGCGGGGCCAGGGCGTCCAGCGCCGCACGCAGCTCGGCCGCCAGGCTGCCCCGGTTGCCCGCATCGTCCAGGCGCGTGTAGGCCAGGGGGCGCCCGGCGGCCCGCAGTGCCCGCGCGAAATGGCGCATCGCCGCAAGAAACAGCGCGATGCGCTGCTTGCTGGACCAGACATGGGTGGATTCCTCGTCGACCTCGGCCATCCACACGAGGTCCTGCGCGGGGTCGAAGCCATCGAAGGCGGCCGCGTCGAGGTCGAGCTGGTCGCCCAGCACGACGACCAGGTGGCGCGGCCGGCTCTTGGTGCGCGGCGTCGCCGGCTGGCGGGCATGGGCCGGAGCTTCGGGCGCAAGAGCCGGCGAGGCCTCCGGGGAAACGCTGCTGGGCATGGAGGAATCATACAAACCCTGCCATGCGCCTGAGCGCCGGGTGTCGGTGGTCCGAAGCCTTCAAATACTGTGGTACTGTATTCAAACCTGCCTGGAAACGAAGGATCGGAGTTGCCGATGGATAGTGGGTTGAGCGCCGATGTGACGGAATTCGTGAAGGGGCTCGACTCGGCCATGGAGTCGCACATGGCGTGGACCCGGCGAATCCTGCGTTGCACCGTGCTGCGGGTCGATCCCGGCGGCGACGTACTGCATGACGATGCGCACACCTTGTGCAGTTTCGGCAAGTGGTTCACCGCGCATCGGGACGCCTTCGATGCGCAGATCCCCGATGTCGCCGAGCGGATCAGCCAGGCGCACAAGGCCATGCACGATGCCATCCGGGCCATCTGTCGCCGCGCATGGGTCGGAGAGCGCGGTCAGGAGGCGGAAATCGATGCCTTCGAGGAGGCGCAGGCGGTCTTGCTTCGGCTTTTGGCGGACGTGAAGACCTCCGTCCTGACCACGACCGCCCGATTGGATCCCTTGACCGGGCTGCCGATGCGCTATGGCATTGAATACGAGTTCGAGCGATGCCGCCAGGACGCGCTTCGTCGCCGTGAGCAACTTTTCGTGGTCATGCTGGATATCGACCACTTCAAGGAAGTCAACGACCTGCATGGCCACCTTGCGGGCGACTTTGCCCTTCGGGAGTTCGCCGCAGTCCTCCGAGCCCAGGTGCGACGCAACGAACCCCTGTACCGATTTGGCGGCGAAGAGTTTCTTGTCGTGCTTCGTACCGAGGCGCCGGGCCAGATCGAGGCCGCGCTTCATCGCCTGCTCGAGGCTACCCGTGCGAGTGAAATCATCCTTGGATCGGGGCAGCGATTGCGCCTTACCGCAACCATAGGAGCATCCCTGGTACACGAGAGGGATGACTTTGCCGCCGTGGTCGGGCGCGCCGATGCCGCGCTCTACGAGGGAAAGCGCGGCGGGCGCAATCGATTTGTGCTGGTCGACGCATGGGGCGCTGGAACACGGCCTTGAGCGGCATCCGGGAGGGCGCACCGGCGGCGGCGCGATCGACCTTCGAAGGACTCGGCACGGCGGTTACGCCCTGATTCCGCGGCAGCCGGGACCTGACCGAAGCATGGCTGATTCGTCCAGCTACGGGACTGAGTGCTCCAGCGCCGATCCAGGTCCATACCGAAGGGCATCCACCACCACGCCGAGCGCGCGCGACGACTGGCGCCGGCTCGCGTAGTAGAGGTGGTACCCCGCGTAGGTGGGGCACCACTCGTCGAGCACCCGCCGCAGGCGCCCGGCGGCGATATGCTCCGCGGCGACGTCCTCCGGCACATAGCCCAGCCCCGCCCCCGCGAGTGCCGCGCGCAGCATCGGCATGCTGCCGTTGAACACCCACTGCCCCTGCACATGAACGTTGATGCGCTGACCGTCGCGCTCGAATTCCCAGGCCAGCAGGCCGCCGCGTGAAAGACGCAGGTTGATGCAGTTGTGCGCCGCCAGATCCTGCGGGCTGCGCGGCTCGGCTCGGCTGGCAAAGTACTGCGGCGTGGCGACCACCGCCATGCGCAGATCCGGACCGATGCGCACGGCGATCATGTCCTTTTCCAGGCTCTCGCCCAGGCGCACTCCGGCGTCGAAGCGCTGCGCCACGATGTCGGTGAAGCCGTAGTCGACGTTGATCTCGACCTGCAGTTCCGGGTAGTCCGGCAGCACCCGGCTGAGCCTGGGCCACAACACGGTGTTCGCCGCGTGTTCCGCGGCGGTGATGCGCACGATGCCGGCCGGCTTGTCGCGCAATTCGCGCAAGGCCGCCAATTCGGCCTGGACTTCCTCGAAGCGCGGAACCAGGGTCTGCAGCAACCTCTCGCCGGCCTCGGTCGGAGAGACGCTGCGCGTCGTGCGGCTGAGCAAGCGCAGGCCAAGACGCTCCTCCAGCGCACGCATCCGGTGACTCAGTGCCGACTGTGAAACTCCGATCTGTCGGGCGGCTGCGGTGAAGCTGCGCTCTCGCGCGACGGCGACAAAAGCCAGCAGGTCGTTGAAATCTTCCATCGGAATTGATGAACTCCATTCATAGGCTCATGCCGATTATTCCATCTACTCAAGGAATCATGGGAAGCCTAGATTGTGGTCAACGTTCATCGGAGGCCCGAATATGTCCATCCAGGTACGCGGCTACGCCGCCTTTTCCGCCCAGCAACCCCTGGGGC
>DAIDHU010000534.1 GCA_027451915.1 Thiomonas sp.
TCTGTCCGATCCTAGACGTTGAAACGACATTCGCGCGCCGGATCACGCCAGGTTCCGCGAGGCCTCACGCCCCGCTCATGCAGCCTTGGGGCGCGCGCCGCGCGCCCCGGCCGTGCTCAATGAGCGCCGGCCCGCAGGCGCCAGATGGTGGCCAGCGACAGCACCCTGCCGTTGAGCCCCTGCCCGTCGATCGCGCCGACCTGCCGGGTACGGCTGTCGTAGACCGCCAGGTTCGCAGCCTGTCCGCCCCCCGTGAGCTCGGTGAACTCTCCGCCCAGGTACAGCCGGTCGCCCAGGCTGAGCAGCGCGTCGACGTGCACGGGTTGTCCGTGGTAAGGCCGGGGCCTGACCAGCAGCGGCTTGTCCAGGCCCTCGAGCTCGGTGCCGTCCCAGTACAGCAGCACCGCGCGCAGGAAATGCTGCTGGTCGTAGAAGCTGCCCGCGGCGTACAGGCCGCCGAGGGTGCTGGCGAAGCTGGTGACCTGGGAGCTCAGCAGGCTGCTCACCGCGCGCCAGTAAGGCTGCTGGCTCACGTGCAGCCCGACCCAGCCCAGGCCCGGCGTGACATGCCGGGGCCAGTCCGCCCCGGCGGCCGCCCAGGCGAAGCTGCCGCCCGCGAAAACGCGGCCCTCGTAGGCGGCCAGCGCCCGCACCATGGAGCCGTACTTGCCCGGCTCCGCGCCCCCGGACAGCAGGTTGCCGGGCTCCCAGACCTGCCGGGCCGGATCCCAGATGGCCAGGTTGGCGTACATGCCCTGGCGCGCGCTCAGGGTCGTCGGCTCGATGCCGTTGAGACTGGTGCCGAAAATGCCCCCGACCAGCAGCCTGCCGACGGCCAGGGGTAGCATGGCGCGCACCACGCCGGCGCTGCCCCGGCCCTGGATGACCCCCGGGTCGGCCCTGCGGTAGCGCTTGCCCGGCATCGAGAACACCAGGCCGTCGCCCAGGGGCTGCCAGGCTTTCGCGCCGCCCTGGGCCGGCGCCAGCGCCACGATGCCCGGACTGAGCTGGCCGGCGACCCGCAGGAAGTTCCCTCCCACGTAGAGCCTGCCCTGGTCGGGCGTCAAGGCCAGCACCTGCCCGGCGGGGCCGTTGCTGCCATTCCACCAGGACCAGTCGCGCCCGTTCCAGGCCCCCAGGGCCGAGCTCGCGGCCGCCGCGGGCATGGGGACCAGGGGCGAGAAGATGCCCCCCACGTACAGGGCGCGGCCGCTGGGCGAAGGGCTGAGCGCGTCGACCATGTTGTGCTGCTGCTGGAGCAGCAGGCCCCGGGGCGCCGAAATGCCGTCGGGGCCGATGATCGCGACATGGGGCACCGGGTGGACCATGTCGCCGAGCTTGCCGGCCTGGGTGAAATCGCCCGCGGCCACGATCTCCTGGCGGCTTTGCAGCGCCACGACCTTGCCCACTTCCACGCCGTCCTGCTCGCCTCCGCGCAGCTGGAACACCGCGTAGAGCGAACCGCGCACCGACTCGACGTCCGGGCGCCAGCCTTCCCCCCGGGTGCGCAGCATGTCGGCCAGCGGGAACTGGGTCCGGGGGGCGCTCGCGCCCAGCGGACGCGCGTTGTAGCGCGAGGGCAGCTCGGGTGTCGTGTACGGCGCGCGGTGCACGTCGCTGGTCGTCACCAGCACCCCGCAGGACATGCCCGAATACAGCAGGTGGACGCGATGCCGGCCCTGCACCTTCGCGCTGGTACAGGCCGGCACATGCTCGCGCTCGAAGATCGCGCGGTTGTCGGAGGCGCGCAGCAGCGCGAAGCCCTGTTCGGGATCGTTGAGCTTGAGCGCGGACACCCTGGCCGCCGACTCACCCGATCCGTGGTAGGTGAACACCACCAGGCGGGTCAGCAGGTCCACGGCTCGCTCCTGCACGCCGAACTCGTGCGACTCGTCGCGGAAGCTCGGGTAGGGCACGGGGAAGAAGGTCTGCGGGCCGACCACGGGCACCCACAGGTTGCGCAGCACCTGCCCTCCCCACCACACCGGGGACTTGAGCTGCAGGTCCAGGTCCTTGAAGTCCGGAAAATCCGCTTGCGCGGGCATCGCCTCGCTCACCACCACATGGACATCGCCACGACGCGCGAAATGCGCGGCCACGCAACCCTGGGCGTCGGCGCCGAGCAGGCGGAAATAGCGGCTCTGGTCGGCGGCCACGCAGACATCGACATGGCTCAGGGACTGGTTCCAGCGATTGCGCAGCCACAAGTCGTTGTGGTGGCATTGCAGGGCGTGCACTCCGGCGCGGCAGTAGCTCACCACGGGCCAGCCGGCCGCCAGATTGGGCGACACGTCCAGCTCCACCATGGTCGCGAGCGCCGCCGCCTGCAGGTAGTTGGCGTCGCCGGCGTCATGGCCGGGGGTTTTCAGGGAGGCCGCGCTCGCGGAGGGCTCCTGCGGCGCGAGCGGGCCCGAAACCCCCGGCAGGGGCTGCACCGAACCCGGTGCGGGCAGGCCTTCGGCCGAGGCCAGCAGCGGGTTGTTCTCGCCATGGGGCCCCCCGACGTCCACCACCTGGCGCAGCAGCTTGCCGTGCCGCGCGTGGCGGGTCAGCACGACGCGCCGGTCACCGGCGCCGAAGCCGTGCAGCAACTGATAGCCCACGCTGACCCCGCCGGCCAGCAGGATCGTGCCCACGGCCGCCGGCAGGGTCGCGCCGGCCGCGTGCAGTACGCCTCTGGGGATTTGCACGAAGGCCGCGGCTACGCGCGCCAGCCCCACTCCCAAGGCCGCCGCCGCAGCGCGAAGGGACTTCGCGCATGTCTTCCACGCCACCATGATGGTTCCTTTCCGTGCGCGGGCACGGTCTGTCCCCCATGGTTCCGGGCGTCCTCGAGACGCTGTGTTTTGTCCGATACTAGGATCTATGCGGACAATCCGGCGCGATCCCTGCGCGCGCTCACGCGCGTGCAACGACCGGCTGCGCGGGGACTCACGGCCCCCGGGGACGCGCGAGCGCCCCTCAGGCGCGCCAGTCCAGCGGCCAGGCGCCGCTGAGCATCTTTTCCAGCCAGAACACGCCGATGACGGTCTTCACGTCGCTGATCGTGCCCGAGCGCACCCAGTCCAGGAGCTGCCGGGGCTCGGCCTCGAAGACCTCGAGGAACTCGTGCGCGTCGAGCTGGCGCGGGCCCGGGCTGAGGCCGCGCGCGAAGGCCAGGTGGATGGCCTCGTCGGAATAGGAGATCGCGTTGTTGATGGTGCCGATGTAGGCCCATTCGCGCGCGCTGTAGCCGGTCTCCTCGCGCAGCTCGCGCGCCGCGCAGGCCTGCCAGGCCTCGTTCGGGTCGAGCTTGCCGGCGGGGAACTCGGTCATCACGCGGCGCATCGGGGTGCGCCACTGGCGCTCCATGAGCACACGCCCGTTGTCCAGCAGCGGGATCACCATCACCGCGCCGGAATGCTTGATGTATTCGCGCTCGGCCACCGCCCCATCGGGCAGTCGCACGGTGTCGCGCCAGATGCGCAGGAAGCGCCCCTCGAACACCGGCTGCGTGGCCACCGGGGTCTCGCGCAGGTGCTCGTGCTCGGGAAGCTCGCTGGAAGCCATGGTCGCGGGGAGCGCGCGCCGCTCAGGCCGGCACGCGACGCACCAGGTAGCGCATCACGAAGCCCGGGAAGGCCAGCACCACGAACATGGCCAGCGACACCGCGTAGAACTGCCAGTGCTGCGGGTAGATCTGGCCCAGGCGCTGCTCCAGCGCCAGCGAAAGGCCGCCGACGGCGAAGTACAGCAGCAGGATCTCGCCCGCGCGCTGCCACCAGGTCTTGCGCGCCTTCAGCGGCACCACCAGGAACATGCGGTCGGACATGAAGGGGGCGTTGGCGCCGAACAGCGCCATCACGAGCACCAGCCAGACGGCGGAGGATTGCATGCGGGATCTCCCGGTTCGGGCCGGCGCTTCAGCGCAGGGTGTTGGTGATGGCCTGGTAGCACAGGGTCATCAGGCCCCCCGGCACGATGCCCAGGGCCAGCACGGCCAGTCCGTTGAGCGACATCAGCGCCCACGCCGAGCCGGAGGCGCGCACCTTGTGCTCGCGGGTCGGAGCGTCGAAGTACATCACCTTGACCAGGCGCAGGTAGTAGAAGGCGCCGACCACCGACAGCAGCACCGCCAGCACGACCAGCCACACCCTGCCGGTGGCCAGCAGGGACTGCAGCACGACGAACTTGGCGTAGAACCCGGCGAAGGGAGGGATTCCCGCAAGGGAGAACATCAGGAAGGTCATGATGCCGGCCAGCCAGGGGTGGCTCTTGCCCAGGCCGGCGAAGTCGCTCAGTTCCTCGGCCTCGAACCCCTCGTGGGCCAGGAACATGATGATGCCGAAGGTGCCCAGGGTGCTGAGCACGTACACCAGCATGTAGAACACCGCGGCGCCATAGGCCTGCGAGGAGGACATGCCGTTGCCGTTGACCATGCCCGACATCAGGCCCAGCAGCACGAAGCCGATCTGCGCGATGGTCGAGTAGGCCAGCATGCGCTTGAGGTTGGTCTGCGCGATGGCCGCGAAATTGCCCACCACCAGGGACATCACGGCCAGGACCATGAGCATCTGCTGCCAGTCCATGGCCAGCGGGAACAGGCCCAGCACCAGCAGGCGGATGGCCATGGCGAAGGCGGCCAGCTTGGGCGCGGCGGCCACCAGCAGCACCACCACGGTGGGAGCGCCCTGGTACACGTCGGGCAGCCACATGTGGAAGGGCGCGGCGCCGAACTTGAAGGCCACGCCGGCGACGATGAACACCACGCCCATGACCAGCGCGGCACGGTTCAGCGGTTCCATGGCGATGGACTGGAACACGACGCTGAGGTCCAGCGAGCCCGTGGCACCATAGATCATGCTCATGCCGTAGAGCAGGAAGCCGGAAGCCAGCGCGCCCAGCACGAAGTACTTCATCGCCGCCTCGGTGGCCATCCTGGAGTCACGGCGCAGCGCGACCAGGGCGTACAGCGACAGGGACATCAGCTCCAGGCCCAGATACACCATCAGCAGGTTGTTGGCCGAGATCATGATGAACTGGCCGAGCAGCGAGAACAGGGCCAGGGACATGAGCTCGCCGCCCCACATGCCGCGGTCCAGCGCGTAGCGCTGGCCGTAGACCAGGGAGAACAGCGTGGCCACCGCGGCGAACATCTTCAGCATGTTGGCCATGGGGTCGTACCAGACCATGCGCTGCATGGCCAGCATGCGCCCGCCATCGGCATACAGGGCGCCGCACAACACCACCAGCAGCACCAGGCTGAGCACGCTCAGGGCGTAGGCGGCGCGATGCTGGGGGTCGCGGAAGAACACGTCGACGAGCATGACCACGCAGGCCATGACCAGCAGGAAAATCTCGGGATAGACCGCAATCCAGTTCATGATGTGCTTCGCGCCTTACTGCAGTTTCGAGGCCGCCACGTGCTGCAGCAGCTGGGCGACGCTGCCTTGCATCGGATCGGTGAAGAACTTGGGATACAGGCCGAACCACAGGGTCCCCGCGGCCAGCAGCGCCAGGATCAGGAATTCGCGCGCGCCGATGTCCCGCAAGGCCTCCACGTGCTTGTTGCGCACGGGGCCGAAGAACACGCGCTTGACCATCCACAGCGTGTAGCCGGCGGCCAGCACCAGGGTGCTGGCGGCCAGCAGGCCCAGCCAGAAGTTCTCGCGCACGGCGGCCAGGATCACCATCCACTCGCCGACGAAACCGCTGGTGCCCGGCAGGCCCGCGTTGGCCATCGCGAACAGCACGGCGAAGGCGGCGAAATGCGGCATTTTCGAGGTCACGCCGCCGTAGTCGGCGATGGCGCGGGTATGCATGCGGTCATACAGCACGCCGATGCCCATGAACATGGCCCCCGACACGAAACCGTGGGAGATCATCTGCACCAGCCCACCCTCGACCCCGAGCTTGGAGAACAGGAAAAAGCCCAGGGTCACGAAGCCCATGTGGGCGATCGAGGAATAGGCCACCAGCTTTTTCATGTCGGTCTGCACCATGGCGACCAGGCCGATGTAGATCACCGCGATCACCGACAGGGTGATGACCAGCGGCGCCAGCTCGTGGCTGGCGTCCGGCACGATGGGCAGCACGAAGCGCACGAAACCGTAGGCGCCCAGCTTGAGCATGATGGCCGCCAGCACGATGGAGCCCCCGGTGGGCGCCTCGACGTGGGCGTCGGGCAGCCAGGTGTGCACCGGCCACATCGGGATCTTCACCGCGAAGGCCGCGAAAAAGGCCACGAACAGCAGGATCTGCGCGGTGCGGGTCAGCGGCACCGTGTACCAGTCGAGGATGTTGAAGCTGCCGCCCGACTGGCTGTACAGGTACAGCAGCGCGACCAGCATCAGCAGCGAGCCCAGCAGCGTGTACAGAAAGAACTTGAAGGCCGCGTAGACCCGGCGTTGTCCGCCCCAGATGCCGATGATCAGGTACATCGGGATCAGCGTGGCCTCGAAGAACACGTAGAACAGCATGGCGTCGACCGCGCAGAACACGCCCACCATCAGCCCCGAGAGGATGAGGAAGGAGGCCATGTACAGGGCCACGCGCTCGGTGATCACCTCCCAGCCGGCGATCACGGTGATCACCGTGATGAAGGCGGTCAGGGGCACGAACCACAGGGAGATGCCGTCCACGCCCAGCTGGTACTGGATGTTGAAGGGCTCGATCCAGCGCGCCTGTTCGACGAACTGCATGCCCGCCTTGGCCACGTAGAAACCCGACACCACCGGCAGGGTCACGGCGAAGGACACGACGGCGCCGACCAGCGCCAGCCAGCGCATGGCGGGGGCGTTGGACTCGCGTCCCAGCAGCAGGATCAGGAGGCCGAAGGCGATGGGCGTCCAGATGGACAGGCTCAGCAAGGGTAGCGATTGCATAGGTTATCGGGTAGCCGCAGGCCCTGGGTTTATCGGATGAACCAGCCGGAGAGCAGCTTGCCCGGCACGAACATCCACATGAACACGACCACGCCCGCGATCATCGCCAGCGCGTAGTAATAGAGGAAGCCGGTCTGCAGGCGGCGCATCAGCCCCGCACCCATGCCAACCAGGCGGGCCGAACCGTTGACCAGCAGGCCGTCGATGATGCCGGCGTCCCCGCCCTGCCACAGACCGCGGCCCAGCAGGCGCGCGCCGGCGGCGATCACGTGCTCGTTGATCCAGTCCATGTAGTACTTGTGGTCCAGCAGCACATACACGGGCTGGAACATGCGCTGCACGGCGACCGGGAATTTCGGGTTCACCATGTAGCCGTAGTAGGCGACCACGCCGCCGGCGATGGCCAGCCACAGCGGCAGGTGCACGAAGGAGTCCAGGGCCATTTCCAGCGGACCGTGGAAATGCGCCGCCAGGTCGGCCATGGCCGGATGCACGGCGGTGTTGGTGACGATGGCGCCCTGGAAAAAGCCCCCGAACAGCAGCGGGCGGATGGTGAACCAGCCCACCACGGCCGAGGGGATGGCCAGCAGCACCAGCGGCACGGTCACCACCCAGGGCGACTCGTGGGGCTCGAAGCTGCCGTGCCCGTGCGCGTGCTCGTCGTGGCCGTGCGCGGCGTGGTCGTCGTGGCCGTGATCGTCATGGCCGTGGTGCGAGACCGCATGGCGGAAGCGCTCCTCGCCGTGGAACACCAGGAAATACAGGCGGAAGGAGTACAGCGCCGTGACGAACACGCTGGCCGTCACCGCGAAGCTGGCGAAGCCGGCCCCGGCGAGGTGGCTGGCCGAGACCGCGTCGATGATGCTGTCCTTGGAGTAGAAGCCCGAGAACAGCGGAGTGCCGCACAGCGCCAGGGAGCCGATCAGGAAGGTGATCCACGTGATGGGCATGTACTTGCGCAGCCCGCCCATGTGGCGGATGTCCTGGTCATGGTGCATGCCCATGATCACCGAGCCGGCGGCCAGGAACAGCAGCGCCTTGAAAAAGGCGTGGGTCATCAGGTGGAACATGGCCACCGGATAGGCCGAGGCGCCCAGCGCGGTGGTCATGTAGCCCAGCTGCGACAGGGTCGAGTAGGCGATGACCCGCTTGATGTCGTTCTGGATCACCCCCAGGAAGCCCATGAACAGCGCGGTGATCGCCCCCAGCACCAGGACCACCGACAGCGCGGTGTCCGACAGCTCGAACAGCGGCGACATGCGCGAGACCATGAAAATGCCCGCCGTCACCATGGTGGCGGCGTGGATCAGCGCGGAGATGGGCGTGGGGCCCTCCATCGAATCGGGCAGCCACACGTGCAGGGGCACCTGTGCGGACTTGCCCATGGCGCCAATGAACAGGAGGATGCAGATCAGGGTCGCCGCAGACCACGGATGTCCGCCGATCACCTCGACCGTCTGGCCCGTGAGCGACGGCGCATGCGCGAAAGCGGTGCTGTAATCGAGCGATCCGAGGAAGTGCAGCGCCGCGGCGATCCCCAGCACGAAACCCAGATCGCCCACGCGATTGACGATGAAGGCCTTCATGCCCGCATAGGACGCGCTCGGCTTCTTGAACCAGAAGCCGATGAGCAGGTAGGAGACGAGGCCCACGCCTTCCCACCCAAAGAACAGCTGCAGGAAGTTGTTGCTCATCACCAGCATGAGCATGAAGAAGGTGAACAGCGCGATGTAGCTGAAGAACCGCTGGTAGCCATCGTCATCCGCCATGTAGCCCACGGTATAGACATGCACCATGAGCGAAACGAAGGTGACGACGACCATCATCATGGCGCTGAGGCGGTCCACCAGGAACCCGACGTTGGCGCCGATGCCCCCGATCTGGAACCACGTGTAGATGTCCTGGTTGTACGCCGGCGCCCCACCCCAGACCAACTGGTAAAGCACGCGGAT
>DAIDHU010000535.1 GCA_027451915.1 Thiomonas sp.
GACCCGCCACGCCCACTCGCACCATGGACTTCGGCATTGCCCTTTACCTCGGCCAGAGCGGACTGACGCTGGGCGCCATCTACGCGCTGCTGGCGCTGGCCCTGGTGCTGGTGTTCGCGGTCACGCGGGTGATTTTCATCCCGCAAGGCGAGATCATGACCTTCGGCGCCTTGTCGCTGGTGGCCATCCACGCCGGGCGGGTGCCGCAGGCGGTGTGGCTGCTGCCGGTGCTGGGCGTGGCGGCCAGCGCGCTGGATGCGCGGCGCGCGGGTCAGGGCGGGCCGGCGGCGCTGGCGCGCATGCTGGGGGCCAACCTGGGCCCGGCGGCGCTGGCGCTGGCGGCCTGCTACGCGCTGCCGCTGGGCAGGCTGGATTACGCCCTGCAGATCCTCGTGGCGCTGCTGGTGACGGTGCCGCTGGGCCCGCTGCTGTACCGGCTGGTGTACCAGCCGGTGGCGCAGGCCTCGGTGCTGACCCTGCTGTTGCTGTCGGTGGCGCTGCACCTGGCGCTGACGAGCCTGGGGCTGTACTTCTTCGGGCCGGAGGGTTCGCGCCTGCCGGCCTTCACCGACGGCAGCTTCCAGCTCGCCGGCATGCCGGTGGACCAGCAGACCCTGTGGATCATCGCGCTGTCGGCGGTGCTGGTGGTGGGGCTGTTCGCGTTCTTCAACTACACCCTGTGGGGCAAGGCGCTGCGCGCCACGGCGGTCAGCCGCACGGGCGCGCAGCTCATGGGCATCTCGCCGGCCTTCGCTGGCAGGACGGCTTTCGCGCTGGCCGCGCTGATCGGGGCGCTGTCGGGGATTTTCATCGCCTCGACCACCATCATCTACTACGACTCGGGTTTCGTCATCGGCCTCAAGGGCTTCGTGGCGGCGATCATCGGCGGGCTGTCCAGCTACCCGCTGGCGGCGCTGGGCTCGATTTTCGTGGGGCTGGTGGAGTCGTTCTCGTCGTTCTGGGCCAGTGCCTACAAGGACGTGATCGTGTTCTCCCTGATCATCCCCGTGCTGCTGTGGCGCTCGCTGGGGCAGCGCCACGGCGTGCACCAGGAGGACGAGGAATGAAGTTGCGCCATGGTTTGACGGCCGGCTTCGTGCTGGCGCTGGCAGTGCTGCCCTGGCTGGTGGGCAGCTACGGGCGCACGCTGCTGGACTACATCGGCCTGGCCACCATCGTGGTGCTGGGACTGGTGCTGCTCACGGGGGTGGGCGGGCTGACCAGCTTCGGCCAGGCGGCCTTCGTGGGCATGGGCGCCTACACCAGCGCCTATCTGTGCACGGCGCAGGGATGGAGCCCCTGGTGGGGCCTGGTGGCCGCGCTGGTGCTGGTGACCCTGGCCGCGCTGGTGCTGGGCTGGGTGACCCTGCGCATGAGCGGGCATTTCCTGCCCCTGTCCACGCTGGCCTGGGGCCTGAGCATCTACCTGGTGTTCGGCAACGTGCAGGCCATCGGCGGGCAGACCGGCATGAGCGGCATCGCGCCGATCAGCGTGCTGGGGGTCAAGCTGAGCACGGCGCTGCAGTACCACTACCTGATCTGGGGCGTGGTGCTGCTGATCGTGTGGACCGTGCACAACATGCTGGATTCGCGCGAGGGGCGCGCCATGCGCGCGCTCAAGGGCGGCACGCTGATGGCCGAGGCGATGGGGGTGAACACCACGCGCTTCAAGACCATTCTTTTCGTGCTGGCGGCGCAGTACGCGGCGGTGTCGGGCTGGCTGTACGCGCATATGCAGGGATTCGTGAACCCGACGCCCTTCTCCCTGGGCCAGGGCATCGAGTACCTGTTCATGGGGGTGGTGGGGGGCATCGCCGACCTGTGGGGCGCGGTGCTGGGCTCCTCGCTGTATTCGCTGCTGCGCCAGTGGCTGCAGGACTGGCTGCCACACCTGCTGGGGCGCAGCGGCAACTTCGAGGACCTGGTGTTCGGGGTGCTGATGATCCTGATCCTGCAGCGTGCGCCCGAAGGCCTGTGGGCGCGGGTGCGCGCGCTGGGAGCGCGCTGGAACGCGGCGGCCTCGGCGCC
>DAIDHU010000536.1 GCA_027451915.1 Thiomonas sp.
TGGGTTTCGCGATCCCCATCGGGTTGCTGCTGGGTTTCGGCTCGGTGATCATCGTGCGCTCCTCGATGTCGCCGGCCGCCTTCGTGGCCTGGGGCTGGCGCATTTTCTTTTTCATCGGATTCGCGGTGGCCATCGTGGGCATCGTGATCCGCGCGCGGTCCATGGACAGTTTCGTGTTCGAGCGTTTCCAGAAGGACCGCCAGACCCTGTCCAGCCCGGCCGCGCAGGTCTGGAAGGAAATGCCCCTGCGCATTCTGCGCACCTCGCTGGTCAACGCCATGTTCGGCGGCGCCTTTTTTCTCAGTTTCGTATTCGGCACCGGATACATGAAGGCGGTGGGTTTCACCGGCACCCAGGCCGAGACGGTGGGCCTGATCGCCGCCGCCTCGATGCTGGTGTTCATGTTCATCGGCGCCAAGCTGGCCGACCGCATCAACCGACGCACCGTGCTGCTGGTGTCGGCGGTGGTATTTCTGGTGTGGGCGATCCCCTACTTCTACCTGCTCAACACCCATGATTTCGCGCTGGCGGTGCTGGCCGAGGTGGTCGGCTTCGGCTTCGTGTTCGGCTTCGGCTACGGCGCGATCCCGACCTTCTACACCGAGAACTTCCCCACCCGCTACCGTGCCTCGGGCGCCAGCGCCGGCTACCAGGTGTCCCAGGTCTACGGCGGAGGGCTGATCCCCATCGTCGCGGGCCTGATCCTGCATGCCTACGGCATCCACAAGGCCTGGCTGTACATCGGCATGTTCGTGATGGTCTACGCGGTGCTGGCCATCCTGGCCATCCTGGCCACGCCAGAGACCAAGGGCATCGACCTGGAAGCCTGAGTCCGGCGCGCAGGCTGCCCGGGAAGGCTGACGATGTTCTCCGCTGCGCGCGCGCTGAGCGCGCGGATGTGGGCGGCGCTGGGCGGCGATCCCGCCCGCCTGACGCGCCTGCGCCTGGCGGGCGAGGGCGCGCTGCCCGGAGCCTTCGCGGTCAGTGATCTGGCGGCGGCGGCCGTCGCCAGCGCTGCGCTGGCGGCCGATGAGCTGCACTGCCTGGCCGCCGGCCGGCCTGGAGCGCCAGGCGCGGGCGTGGAGGTGGATCGCCGGCTGGCCGCGTTGTGGTTCGGCGAATCGCTGCGCCCCCAGGGCTGGAGGCCGCCCCCGGTGCGCGACTCGCTGACCGGCGACTACGCCTGCGCCGACGGCTGGATCCGCCTGCATTGCAACGCGCCGCATCATCGTGCCGCGGCCTGTCGCGTGCTCGGTCTGGATCCGGGCGCCGACGCCGTGCGCGCGGCGCCCCGGGTGGCGGCCTGGCAGGGCGCGCGGCTGGAGCAGGCGGTGGTGGAGGCGGGGGGCTGCGCCGCCTGGATGCGCGATGTCGCGGCCTGGCGCGCGC
This sequence comes from Thiomonas sp., assembly GCA_027451915.1. Classification (GTDB taxonomy): domain Bacteria; phylum Pseudomonadota; class Gammaproteobacteria; order Burkholderiales; family Burkholderiaceae_C; genus Thiomonas_A. The sequence goes on from DAIDHU010000536.1 coordinate 1,390, forward strand.
ACCCGCAGGGTGCCGCGCTGCTCGCGCAGCCCCTGGTGCTGCGCGAGCATGTGCCGGCGCCGCCGGGGGGCTGGGCGCCGGTGGCGGGCAGGCCGCTGCGGGGACTGCGCGTGCTGGACCTGACCCGCGTGCTGGCCGGCCCCGTGTCCACGCGCATGCTGGCGGGACTGGGGGACACGGTGCTTCGCATCGATGCGCCGCAATGGGAGGAGCCGGGCGTGGTCCCCGACGTCACGCGGGGCAAGCGCTGCGCGCGGCTGGAC
>DAIDHU010000537.1 GCA_027451915.1 Thiomonas sp.
GGAACTCGATCATTTCGCGGTTGAAGGTGCGGGAGAGAATCACGCTGGACGAGCCCAGGCGAAGGTGCTCGGCCAGCACCACCCGGCCCGGCAGCAGGCCTTCATCCAGGCGCGCAATGCCGCCGAAGCCGAAGCGCAGGCCGCGGGCAAGAGCCGCCCGCGCCACGCGCTCCACGGTGCCGTCGGCCAGCGGCTCGAACATGAATCGACACCCCAGCTGCCGGTGCAGGTCGTTGAGCCCCACGTAGATCTCGCTCAGGCCCTCGGTGTCCGCCCAGTGTTCCAGGCTGTCGAGCGCACCGCGCGTCTCCAGCAGCGCCACCAGGCGGGCGCGGCCGCCCAGCGCCCGCGCGCATTCGCGCAGTGCCTCGGGCTGTTCGAACATGGGCAGCATCACGCTGTCGGCGCCGTGGCGCACCGCGTGTTCCACCTCGGCCGGGCTGTGCGCATGCCAGGGGTTGATGCGCACCATCAGGTGCGCGCCGGGCACGGCCGCGCGCACCGCGGCGACGTCTTCCGGGCGGTGGTCGGAAATGAAGGTGCCCAGGCCGCCCTGGCGCTCGTGCTTGCCGAGGCGCTCGAGGTCGACCATGATGCGCGCCACTCCGCACTCGGCGGCGAAGGCGGCGAACTCGGGCAGGTTGGTGATCTGGATCCAGTCCATGGTCACGAACGAGTGTAGCGGCGCGCCAGGGCCCGCCCCAGGATTTCCCCGAGGGCATCCTTGCGCAGGAGGAACCAGGCACCAGCGCCCAGGGTGGCGAAGGCCAGCAGCGCCTGCAGCAGCATCGTGCCCCAGGAAAGCGCGGGCCAGACGCCCAGCAGCAGTCCCAGCGCCGCCAGCGCGGGCGTGGCCAGGGCGAGCAGGCGCGCATTGCCCGTCTCGACATCGCCGTTGTGCCGGGCCAGGCGCAGCCACAGCACGCCGGCGGCCACGAGGTAGGCGGCACCATAGGCCGCCAGCGCGCGCCACCACAGCGCCGGCAGCACCGAGCCCAGTGCGAACAGGGCCAGCAGCCCGCAACCGTAGCCCAGCACCTGGTCGGCGATGCGGCGGTGGCTGTTCAGACGCGCGGCCAGCACGAGCTGCGCGGCCTGCAGGGGCATCAGTGCGAGGATCCAGCGCATGGCGCGCAGCAGCTCGGCCTGGCCCTGCGGATCCATGCGCCCCCAGCCGAACACCAGGCGCACCGCCAGCGGCGCCGCCAGCATGCCGCAGGCGCCCAGCACCAGCGCCACGCGCAGCATGGAGCGCATCCATTGACGCCCCCGTTCCAGCGCCCCGGCGCGGTCGCCGGCCGCCTCCGCCGCCGACAGGCGCGCCAGCGCCAGGGCCGCGGCCACGGCGAAGACGGTATGCAGCGGAAGCTCCCCGACGCGCTGCGCGTACTGGAACACGCCGAGCTGGCCGGCTCCGGTGCTGGAGGCGAAGCTGCGCGCCGCCAGCGTGTACAGCACGGTCAGGCCCGAGGCCGCCAGCGCCAGCAGCGCGGCCTGCAGGCCGGCTCGGTCCGGCCAGCGCGGCGCGCCGGCCGGAGGGCGCCCCAGGCGCGACACCACGCCGCGCATCATCCCCAGGCGCGCCAGCGAGGCGGCGGCGATTCCCCCGGCCACCCAGCCGAAGGCCTGCAGTCGCGCGGCCAGCAGCAGCCCGGCGATCAAGGCCAGGTTGAACACCACATTGCCGGCGTATTGCCACTGCAGCCGACCCTGCGACTGCAGCGCGGCCGCGCCCACCATGGTCAGGGCTCCCGCCGGCAGCGCCACCAGCGCGCCCAGGCCCAGGGTGCGTGCGGCCAGCAGCGCGTCCGCGCCGCGCAGGCCCGGCGCCAGCAGGTGCAGCAGGGGCAGGCGCAACCACCAGCTCGCCAGCCCGGCCAGCGCGAAGGCCGCCAGCGCCAGGCGCGACCAGCGCGCCGCCTCGGCGGCGATCTCCCCGGGCGGGCGCCCCGCCATGCGCGGCACCATCACCGCCGGCACCGCA
>DAIDHU010000538.1 GCA_027451915.1 Thiomonas sp.
CGCAAGCATGAGGTTGGAAGCGCGCTGCGCGCGCCGCCTGCCCCCCTGCGCTGCTCGCCACCCCGAACGCCGCCCGCCCGCGCGCCCCAGCCCCCACTCGCACCACCAGCATGGCCCACGAGCCGAAGGCACCCCGGCGCCCATCCAGCCCGCCTGGAAGTCCCCTTCCACGCGCAGCACCCCAACGCCAAGACCACTCCCGCCTGAAAGTCCCCCTTCCACGCGCAACGCCCCAATGCCAAGGCCACGCCCGCCTGAAAGTCTCCCTTCCACGCGCAACGCCCCAATGCCAGGAGCACACCCGCCGCAGGGCCGCCCCAAGGCGGGGTGCGTCCCCCTTGGGGGGACGGAGCGGGGGTCGCCCCCCGCGACGGAGGGGGCCGTCACCTCACCACGAGCACGGGGATCTTGCTGTGCGAGAGCACGCGGGCGGTCTGGCTGCCGAGCAGGGCGGAGCTGATGCCCCCGCGGCCATGGGAGGACATGATGATCAGGTCGGCCTTCTCGCGCTCGGCCACGCTCAGCGCGCCGCGCCAGGCGAGGGTGTCTTCCTGCACCGCGGTGTTGCATTCGACGCCGGCGGCGCGGGCCGCGTCGGCCACCGCCTGCACCGCCGCCTCGGCCTGGGCGCGGATGGCTTCCTGCCAGCCCTCGATGCCGGTGGGCATGACTTCGATGGCGCCGATGTAGGGGTAAAGGTCGATCACCGAGACGGCGGTGATGCGCGCGCCCTGCAGCTTGGCCTGCTCGATGGCCACCGGGATGGCGCGCTGGGCGATGTCGGAGCCGTCGGTGGGGATCAGGATGTGCTTGAACATGATTCGTCTCTCCGTTTGCGTGGCGTCAAGGTCGCGGCGCCGCCGGCTAGCGCACCACCAGGACCGGCAGGCGCGAATGGGTCAGCAGTTTCTGGGTTTCGCTGCCCAGCAGCACGGCCTGCACGCCGCGGCGTCCGTGCGAGGCCATGACCACGATGTCGCAGCCGCGGGTCTCGGCCGCTTCCAGCAGGGCCTTCCAGGGGTGCGGGTCTTCCGAGATCACGCATTCGCAGGCCAGGCCGGCGGCCTTGCAGGCGTCGACCAGGGGCTGCAGCGCGGCGTCGGCGGTGCGCAGCGAAGTGGCACGGTATTCGTCGGCGGTGATGGGCACCGCGTCGGCCAGGCCGGCATAGGGATAGGGATCGGTGACGGTGGCGCCGACCACGGGCAGATTGCCGCATTGGCGGGCGAACTCGACGGCGGGACCGATGGCCTTGGCCGCGGTGGCGGAGCCGTCCAGGGGAACGAGGATCTTCTTGTACATGATGGGACCTGCCTCCTGCGCCCGAAGGGGCGCCTGACCATTATGCTGCCTGCGCGGCACGCGCAGAGCATTGATCTGAGGCAACCTCGAATACGCCCTGGAATTCGTCGGCGCCCGGCCCGCGTGGCCTTCAGGGGGTGGTGCCGCGCGCCACCGGTCGGCTCGGGTCGGAGCACCACTGGCTCCAGGATCCCGGGTACAGGCGCGCGCCGCCGAGGCCGGCGAGTTCCAGTGCCAGCAGGTTGTGGCAGGCCGTGACCCCCGAGCCGCATTGGCTGACCACCTGGCGTGGATCACGCCCGGCGAGCAGGCTGCTCCATTGGGCATGCAGTTGCGCGGGCGGCAGGAATCGGCCGTCGGGCTGCAGGTTGTCGCGGAAAAACCGGCACACCGCGCCGGGAATGTGCCCGCCCACCGGGTCCAGGGTCTCGCCTTCGCCGGCATAGCGCTCGGGCGAGCGCGCGTCGACCACGAGCAGTTCCGGCGCCTGCCGCGTCTGGCGCCGCACTTGCTTCAGCAGGGGCTCCAGCTCGATGCTGGGCATGGCGGCTTGCGCCACGGCGGCGAAGTCGCCGCGTGCGCGCGTGGCGGCGGGGCCCGCCTCGCTCGCGCCACCGGCGGCCAGCCAGGCCTGCCAGCCCCCGTCGAGCACGGCCACGGCTTCGTGCCCGAGCCAGCGCAACAGCCACCACAGACGCGCCGCGTAGGGGGAGAAATTGCGGTCGTAGGCCACCACCGGCTGGCCGCGCCGCAGGCCGAGCGCGGCCAGGCGCGCCGCCAGCGCTTCGCGCGAGGGCAGCGGGTGACGCCCTGTGCCCGGCCCCACGGGGCCGGAAAGCTCGCGGTCGAGGTGCAGGTGCACGGCTCCCGGCACGTGGCCCTGGGCGAAGGCCTCGGCGCCCGCCTCGGGGGCGGCCAGGTCGTGGCTGCAGTCGACCACGAAGGCCTCGGGCAGGCGCTGGCGCAGTGATTCCGCGCTGATCAGCGGGGTCGGGAAGGCCGCGCTGGAGGCGATCGTGGAGGCGGTCGTGGAGGCGGTCATGGCGGCGGTCATGGCGGCGGACGGAGCGGTGCGATGGTCTGCGGGCGGTGCGTGGACCCCGGGCCGGCTCAGGCCAGGGGCTCGGACGCCGGCAGGCCCATGCGGCCGCGCCACCACTGGTGGAAGTGGCGCATGCCGTCCTCCATCGGCGACCGGTAGGGGCCGAATTCGTCGTCGCCACGCTGCAGCAGCGCGAGTCGTCCGGCATCCATGCGCAGCGCGATTTCGTCGTCCTCGACGCAGGTCTCCATGTACGCGGCGCGCTCGGCCTCGATGAACTCGCGCTCGAAGGCGGCGATTTCCTCCGGGTAGTAGAACTCCACGACGTTGAGCGTGCGCTGCGGGCCCTGCGGGTACAGCACCGACACCACCAGCACGTGGGGATACCACTCGACCATCACGTTCGGGTACAGCGTGAGCCAGATCGCACCATGCTCGGGCGGCACGCCCTGGCGGAACTTGAGCAGTTCCTCGTGCCAGCGCGCATACACCTTGCTGCCGGCTCGCCCCAGCGCGTTGTTGACCCCGACGGTCTGCACGCTGAAATGGGTGCCGAACTGCCAGCGCAGGTCGTCGCAGGTCACGAAATGGCCGAGCCCCGGGTGGAACGGCGCGACGTGGTAGTCCTCCAGGTAGACCTCGATGAAGGTCTTCCAGTTGTACTCGCACACATGCTGCTCGACGTGGTCGAGCACATAGCCGCTGAAGTCCAGTTCGGCCTTGTTGGCCATGCCGGCCAGCGCCTGCGCCACGTCGAAGCCGTTGCGCTCGAACAGCAGCCCGTTCCAGTTCTGCGGCGCGTCGAAGCGCTGCAGGTGCAGGCAGGGATCATGGTCGAAGTGCGGCGCGCCGATCAGGCGGCCCTGCAGGTCGTAGGTCCAGCGGTGCAGCGGACACACGATGTTGCGGCCGGTCTTTCCGCGGCCCCGCAGCATCACGGCCTGCCGGTGGCGGCACACGTTGGACACCAGGTCCACGCCGGAGGCCGAGCGAACCAGGGCCCGGCCTTCGCCTTCCTGGGGC
>DAIDHU010000539.1 GCA_027451915.1 Thiomonas sp.
GCGCGCCATGCACACCTCGCTGATCCTGTACGCCGAACACGAGTTCAACGCCTCCACCTTCACCGCGCGCGTGGTCGCCGGCACCGGCTCGGACATGTACTCGGCCATCGCCGGGGGCATCGGCGCGCTGCGCGGCCCCAAGCACGGCGGCGCCAACGAGGTGGCCTTCGAGGTGCAGAGCCTCTATGCCGGCCCCGACGAGGCGGAGGCGGACATCCGCCGCCGCGTCGAGAACAAGGATGTGGTGATCGGCTTCGGCCACCCGGTGTACACGGTCAGCGACCCGCGCAACAAGGTGATCAAGGCGGTGGCCCGGCGCCTGGGCGAGGACCAGCGCGACCTGCGCCTGTTCGCCATCGCCGAGCGCCTGGAGAGCGTGATGTGGGACATCAAGAAAATGTTCCCCAACCTGGACTGGTTCTCGGCCGTGAGCTATCACCTGATGGGCGTTCCCACCGCCATGTTCACCCCGCTGTTCGTGATCTCGCGCACCTCGGGCTGGGCAGCGCACGTCATCGAGCAGCGCCAGGACGGCAAGATCATCCGCCCCAGCGCCAACTACGTGGGCCCCGAGGACCAGACCTTCGTGCCCCTGGCCAAGCGCTCCTGAGCCCCGCCATGAACCCGCGCTATCGCAAGAACCTTCCCGGCACCGCGCTGGACTACTTCGACGCCCGCGAGGCGGTGGAGGCCCTGCGCCCGGGGAGCTGGGACCGACTGTCCTACACCGCCCGCGTGCATGCCGAGAACCTGGTGCGGCGCTGCGACCCGCGGCTGCTGGACGAGTGCCTGGTGCAGATCGCCGAGGGCCGGCGCGACCGCGACTTCCCCTGGTTCCCGGCGCGCGTGGTGTGCCACGACATCCTGGGCCAGACCGCGCTGGTGGACCTGGCCGGGCTGCGCGACGCCATCGCCGCGCAGGGCGGCGACCCGGCGCGGGTCAACCCGGTGGTGCCGGTGCAGCTCATCGTGGACCACTCGCTGGCGGTGGAATGCGGCGGCGACGACCCCGACGCCTTCGCCAAGAACCGCGCCATCGAGGACCGGCGCAACGAGGACCGCTTCCACTTCATCGAGTGGTGCCGCACGGCCTTCCGCAACGTGGACGTGATTCCCCCGGGCAACGGCATCATGCACCAGATCAACCTGGAGCGCATGTCCCCGGTGATCCACGCCGAAGGCGGCGTGGCCTACCCCGACACCCTGGTGGGCACCGACAGCCACACCCCGCACGTGGACGCGTTGGGCGTGATCGCCGTCGGCGTGGGCGGCCTGGAGGCGGAGAACGTGATGCTCGGGCGCGCATCCTGGATGCGCCTGCCCGAAATCGTCGGCGTGGAGCTTTCCGGGCGCCCGCGCCCCGGCATCACCGCCACCGACATCGTGCTGGCGCTGACCGAATTCCTGCGCAAGTCCAAGGTGGTGGGCGCCTATCTGGAATTCCGCGGCGAAGGCGCGGCCGCGCTCACGCTGGGCGACCGTGCCACCATTTCCAACATGGCCCCCGAATACGGCGCCACCGCGGCCATGTTCGCCATCGACCCGCAGACCCTGGAGTACCTGCGCCTGACCGGGCGCAGCGCCGGGCAGGTGGCGCTGGTCGAGACCTACGCCAAGGCCGCCGGGCTGTGGGCCGACACCCTGCTGGGCGCCGAGTACGAGCGCACGCTGCGCTTCGATCTGGGCAGCGTGGTGCGCAACATGGCCGGTCCGTCCAACCCCCATGCCCGCGTGGCCACGACCGAACTGGCCGCCAAGGGCATCGCCAGGCCCTGGGAGCAGCAGCCCGGGCGCATGCCCGATGGCGCGGTGATCATCGCCGCCATCACCAGTTGCACCAACACCTCCAACCCGCGCAACGTGATCGCCGCCGCGCTGCTGGCACGCAACGCGCGCCGGCTGGGCCTGCAGCGCAAGCCCTGGGTCAAGAGCTCGCTGGCGCCGGGCTCCAAGGCGGTGCGCCTGTACCTGGAACAGGCCGGGCTGCTGCCCGACCTGGAGGCGCTGGGCTTCGGCATCGTGGGCTACGCCTGCACTTCCTGCAACGGCATGTCGGGCGCGCTGGACCCGAAGATCCAGCAGGAGATCGTCGAGCGCGATCTCTACGCCACCGCGGTGCTGTCGGGCAACCGCAATTTCGACGGGCGCATCCACCCTTACGCCAAGCAGGCCTTCCTGGCCTCGCCGCCGCTGGTCGTGGCCTACGCCATCGCCGGCACCATCCGCTTCGACATCGAGCGCGACGTGCTGGGCGTGGCCGAGGGGCGCGAGATTCGCCTGGCCGACATCTGGCCCGACGACGCGGAAATCGACGCCCTGGTGCGCTCGGCGGTCAAGCCCGAGTTCTTCCGCCAGGTCTACGAGCCCATGTTCGCGCTGCGCCCCGAGGACTCGGGCTCCACCGAGCCGCTGTACGCGTGGCGCGAACGCTCCACCTACATCCGCCGTCCCCCGTACTGGGAAGGCGCGCTCGCCGGCGAGCGTGCCCTGCGCGGCATGCGCCCCCTGGCCATCCTGCCCGACAACATCACCACCGACCACTTGTCGCCCTCCAACGCCATCCTGCCCGACAGCGCCGCCGGCGAGTACCTGGCGCGCATGGGCCTGCCCGAGGAGGATTTCAACTCCTACGCCACCCACCGCGGCGACCACCTCACCGCGCAGCGCGCCACTTTCGCCAACCCGACCCTTCGCAACGAGATGGTGCGCAACCCCGACGGCAGCGTGCGTCAGGGCTCGCTGGCCCGCGTGGAACCCGAGGGCCGGGTCATGCGCATGTGGGAAGCCATCGAGACCTACATGCAGCGCCGCCAGCCGCTGATCATCGTCGCCGGCGCCGACTACGGCCAGGGCTCGTCGCGGGACTGGGCGGCCAAGGGCGTGCGCCTGGCCGGCGTGGAGGCCATCGCGGCCGAGGGCTTCGAGCGCATCCACCGCACCAACCTGATCGGCATGGGCGTGCTGCCGCTGCAGTTCCAGCCCGGAACCACGCGCATCAGCCTGGGCCTGGACGGCACCGAGACCTATGACGTGGAGGGCCCGCGCAGGCCCGGCGCCACCCTCACCCTGGTGGTGAACCGGCGCGACGGCAGCCGCGTCGAGGTGCCTGTGACCTGCCGCCTGGACACCGCCGAGGAGGTGTCCATCTACGAAGCCGGCGGAGTGCTGCAGCGCTTCGCGCAGGATTTCCTGGCCGATTCGAAGGCCGCCTGAAACCCGAGGAGCCAGCATGTCCGATCTGCCCCAGATCCGCATCCCCGCCACGTACATCCGAGGCGGCACCAGCAAGGGTGTGTTCTTTCGCCTGCAGGATCTGCCGGAGCCCGCGCGCCAGCCCGGTCGCGCGCGCGACCGGCTGCTGCAGCGGGTGATCGGCAGCCCCGACCCCTATGGCAAGCAGATCGACGGCATGGGAGGCGCCACCTCCAGCACCAGCAAGACGGTGATCCTGGCGGCGTCCACCCGCCCGGGCCACGACGTGGACTACCTGTTCGGCCAGGTGGCCATCGACCGCGATTTCGTCGACTGGAGCGGCAACTGCGGCAACCTGTCGGCGGCGGTCGGCCCCTTCGCCATTGCCAGCGGCCTGGTGAGCGCGGACAAGGTGCCGCGCGACGGCGTCGCGGTGCTGCGCATCTGGCAGGCCAACATCGGCAAGACCATCATCGCCCACGTGCCCATGCGCGCCGGCGAGGTCCAGGAAACCGGAGACTTCGAACTCGACGGCGTGACCTTCCCCGCCGCCGAGGTTCCGCTGGAATTCCTCGACCCCGCGGCCGACGAGCAAGACGAGGGCGCCGGCGGCGCGATGTTCCCCACCGGCAAGGTCGTCGACACGCTGGAAGTGCCCGGCGTGGGCAGCTTCCCCGCCACGATGATCAACGCCGGCATCCCGACCATTTTCCTCAACGCCTCCGACCTCGGATACCGCGGCACCGAACTGCAGGACGCGATCAACTCCGACCCCGCCGCGCTGGCGCGCTTCGAGACCATCCGCGCGCATGGGGCGATGCGCATGGGCCTGATCCGCGACCTGGCCGAGGCCGCCACGCGCCAGCACACGCCCAAGGTGGCCTTTGTCGCGCCGCCGGCCGACTACGTGGCCTCCAGCGGCAAGCATGTCGCGGCCGGCGACGTGGACCTGCTGGTGCGGGCCATGTCCATGGGCAAGCTGCACCACGCGATGATGGGCACCGCGGCGGTGTCCATCGGCGCGGCGGCGGCGGTGCCGGGCACGCTGGTCAACCTGGCCGCAGGAGGCGGCGAACGCTCCTCGGTGCGCTTCGGCCATCCCTCGGGCACGCTGCGCGTGGGCGCGGAGGCGGCGCTGCGCGACGGGCAATGGACCGTCACCAAGGCCGTGATGAGCCGCAGCGCGCGCGTGCTCATGGAAGGCTTCGTGCGCGTACCGGGCGAGGTGCTGGGCGCCTGAGCCCGCCACGGGGCGGCGTCACGCCGCCCTCGCCTCGCGGCGGCCCGCGCGCTGAGCGAGAATGCAGGGCATGAGCTCGCATGTGCCCCAGGGCCGCCCCGCCCCCGACCCCCCCCTGG
>DAIDHU010000540.1 GCA_027451915.1 Thiomonas sp.
AGGGCGGCGACGATTTCCCGCAGCACCTGCAGCCTGGCGGTGAAAAAATGATCCGCCCCCGGGACCACGAACAGCGCCTGGGCCTGCCCGCGCGACCAGGCCATCAGGGGCGCCAGCGAGGCGCGCTGGTCGAATTCCCCATGCACCAGCCACGCTCCCGGCAGCGGCGCCGGCGCATAGTCGCGTCCATCCTGCACCGGGCCGACCGGCATGCCGGCGAGCAGCACGTGGCGCGCGGGCCGCTGCGTGGCGGCCAGGCGGGCCGCCACGTGCGACTGCACATAGGCCCCGAAGGAAAAGCCCAGCAGCGCCAGCGGCAGGCCCGGATACCCCGCACGCGCCTGCGCGGCCAGCTCCAGCAGATCCTCGGTCTCCCCCGCGCCGTGGTCGTGCCTTCCCTCGCTGGCTCCCACCCCGCGGAAATTCGGCCGCAGCGCGAGCCAGCCCTGGTCGCGCAAGGCGTGCGCGAGCACATGCGGCACCTTGTGGCGTGCGCTTCCGCCCAGCAGGGGCTGAGGATGGGCCACCAGCGCCACGCCCCGCGGCGCGCCGGCCGGCGGGTCGAGCAGGATCTCGATGCGCCCGGCCGGCCCGCGGCTCCAGACGGTGCGGGTGGCCGACGCTGCCCCCGGGGGGCCGGGGCGGGTTTCCCAGGGCGTGGACATGGCGTGAGGGAGGCGAGGAGGATGGCGGCGCGCTTGCGCTACCCTATGCGACAACACCATAGGGTATTGCAAAGCCGTTGCCGCCGATGAAGCCTGCGTTGTCCCGTTTTCGCTATGCGATCGCCGCCGCCGTGGGCGTGGGCGCCGCGCTCGTGGCCGACTGGCTGTTCGTGCCCGCCGGCTGGCGCCTGCTGCTGGGCCTGGGCATGTGCCTGTCGCTGGGCTTTGCCGGGGTGTTCTTCGCCGCCATGACCGACCCGAAGCTGCGGCGCTAGGCCCCCACCGGCGTCCAGGTCAGCTCCAGGAACACCCCCAGCGGCTGGGTCTGGTAGCCGTAGTTGGTCTGGTAGTGGCGATCGAACAGGTTGTCCACCCGCAGGCGCCAGCTCCATTCGCGGGTGATGTTGCGCCCGGCGCTCAGATCGACCACCGCGTAGGAACCCAGGGTGACACCGCCGAAGGGGTCGTAGCGCGGACCCGAATAATGCACTTCCGAGCCCAGCAGCAGGCCGCCCAGCTCGCGCTGCAGCCCGGCATTGGCCAGGGTGTGCGGCACCAGCGGGATGGCCGCGCCACCGGCTCCGGCAGATGTGTTGACCGGGTTCTGCAGGGTCAGGTTGCCGTGCCAGCGCCAGTCCGCGCCGGCTCCGCGCAGGCTCAGTTCCACGCCCCGCGTGCGCGTGCTGTCGAGGTTCTGGAACTGCCCGATGAAGTTCGCCGGATCCACGGTCGCGTAGGCCCACTGGTCGGTGGCCATGGTCTGGAACGCCGTGGCGCGCAGGTACTGCGCGCCACGCGTCCATTGCAGCCCGGCCTCGACCGAATGGGCCTTCTCGGGCCTGAGCGCCGGATTGGGAATGGTGCCGAACATGCCCGGCACCTGGTAGTACAGATAACCCAGCGGAGGCGCGTTGAAGGCCGTGGACGCATCGGCCAGCAGCTTGAAGCCGCCGCCCACCGGACGCCCCCAGCCCAGGTAGGCGGTGTCCTGCGCGGAAAACCCGCCGACATCGTCATGGCGCAGATTCAGCTGCAGCTCGTTGCCGGCCAGCGTGCCGTCGAGGCCGGCGAACACCGCGTTGGCGTGACGGCTGACCGAGGGTATGCCGCCGCTGCCGTCGCTGTCGATGGACTGGCGCTGCAGGTCGAGCCCGCCGGTGGCGGTCCACGCGGAAGACAGGCGCACGACGTTGCGCCAATCCAGCTGGTCGATGCGCGTGCGATAGTCGGCCGCATAGGCGCCGCCGAAGCCGCTGCGCGTGGTCTGCTCCGACAGGCTCAGATGCGAGGTCCAGGCCTGGGTGAAGCGGTCGTCGGCATGCAGTCCGAACAGGCTCTGATGCGTGCTGCCGCCGACGGTGCCATTGTCGTAGGTGTAGCGCCCCTGGCTGTCATAGGCCGTCAGGCCCAGCTCGTGGCCGGGCGCGAGCTTCTGGCGAATGGACAGGTTGGCCGTGTTGTTGCGATAGCCGTCGGAGTCATTGGGCAGGCCCGACTGCGCCGGATCCTGCGAGACGATGCCCTGCGTGGTGTAGCGACTGAAGCCCCCCTGCAACTCGGTGCGGCCCACGCTGGCATCGGCCTGCGCGGAAATGCTCGCCGTGCCCTGGCTGCCGCCCCCCACCGAGACGCTGGCATGCGGCCCGGCGCCGGCGCCTCGCGTGGTGATCAGCACCACGCCGCCCACGGCCCCGGAGCCGTAGATGGCCGAGACGTTGCCGCGGATGACCTCGACGCGCTCGATCTGGGCGGTCTGCAGATTGCTCAGGTAGGCGTTGCCGGAAGCGTCCTGGGCGTTCATCGGCACACCGTCAAGCAGCACCAGCACGTTGGGGCCGCTGAACCCCCGGATGAACACGTTGCCGCTCTGCCCGGGCCCGCCCGCGCTGGTGATCTGCACCCCCGCGACCTGGCGCAGCAGGGTCGTCAGGTTGCGCGCGCCGGAGGATTCGATGTCCTCGCGCGTGAGCACGCTCACGCTGGGCAGCGCGGCACCCAGGGGCTGCGCGTAGGTGGCCGCGGACACCACCACGGGCGGCAGTACGAGCGCGGACTGCGCGTGCGCGCCGGCGCACACCGCGGCGGCCAGCAGCGCGAGCAGGCGCGGCTGCGCCCCGGACAGGGCGCCGGCGGCGGCGCGGAACTTCGGGAAACGATGGCAACGATGGCCCATGACGGACGACTCCAGGAGCAAGCACGTCCCGCGCCTCCCGCACGGGGTCTTGAACGCTGGAACTTCCGCGCGGCATGCTGCACCGCGCGTGCCCGGCACGACTCCACCCACCGACCCCGGACGGCGAAGTCCCAACGTGTCGGCCGGTATCCGGGCTGGCGGCATGCCCGGACGGCCTTCCCGGGCGAACCCAGTGGCCTGCTTGTCCGGGCTCGGAACTCGGTTCCGGGCCGTTGACCGTTGCGGGGGCAGCACAGGCCGGGAGCGGCAGCGCCGGACTCCTCCTGTTTCCCGTTTAACGTGGTCTCGCGAACGCGAGACCAGCGCACCAACGCCGTGGAGTCTAATGGATACAGCGCAACGCGCAGTCGAATCGGGCTGAACGCCCGTGCTCCGACACACCTTGCCAGTGACCCTCGACATGACCTACCTGTTCATCGCCATCTTCGCCATCCTCGGTGCCTTCGCGCGCTACGGCCAGACCCTCGCGGTCCAGGGCATCCTGGGACGCGGCTTTCCCTTCGCGACCCTGTCGATCAACGTGCTCGGCTCCTTTCTCATGGGTTTCCTGTTTTTCCTGACCCTGGAGCGGGTGAACCTGCCCCCGGCGCTGCGCACCGGCATCCTGACCGGCGGCCTGGGCGCCTACACCACCTTTTCCACCTTCTCCCTGGAGACCCTCAACCTCATGGAAGGCGGAGAATGGACCCGGGCGGCGCTGTACGTCGCCGCATCGGTGCTGTTGTCGATCGCCGCGGTGATCCTCGGCGCCTACCTGTCGCGCAATCTGGGAGCCTGAGCATGAAGGACGTGACCATCGCACACATCTACATCAAGGAAGGCGACAAGGTGCAAGGCCACAACCTGATGCAGCAGATCTTTCGCCTGCTGCACGACGAGCACAAGGTGCACGGGGTCACCGTGTTCCGCGGCATCGCCGGCTTCGGCAGCCACGGCGAGGTCCACGCCGACGACCTGCTGCGCGTGGCGGTGCACCTGCCGCTGGTGCTGGAGTTCTTCGAT
>DAIDHU010000541.1 GCA_027451915.1 Thiomonas sp.
TAGGTGTCGCCGGGCTTGAGCTCGACCAGCGCGCGGAACTCGTTGTCCAGGCCGAGGTAGTTGCCTTCCAGCTCGTAGTCCGAGACCACGTACTTCTCGCCCTCGTGGACGTTGATGGTGATGGAAATCGAATTCTTGTCCGGCGACAGCGCGACCTGGGTCGACTCGATGCGGAAATCCAGGTAGCCGCGGTCCTGGTAGTACGAACGCAGGCTTTCCAGGTCCGCGTTCAGTTTCGCGCGGGAATACTGGTCGGCCTTGGTGTACCAGGTCAGCCAGCCGGGAGTGGAAAGCGAGAACTGATCCAGCAGCGTGCCCTCGCTGAAGGCGTGGTTGCCCACGATGCGCAGCGCGCGGATCTTCGCGATGCCGCCCTCCTCCACGTTGAAGGTCACGTCGACGCGGTTGCGCTCCAGCGGCGTGACCGTGGTGGTCACCTTGGCGGCGTAGTAGCCCTTGGCCAGGTATTGCTGCTTGAGCTCCTGCTCGGCGCGCTCGATCAAGGCCTGGTTGTAGGGCTGGGCATCGCCCAGGCCCACCTGCTTGAGCGAGGCGATCAGGTCCTTCTTGGAGAATTCCTTGGTGCCGACGAAGTCCACGTTGGCGATGACCGGACGCTCCTCGACCACCACCGTGACCACGTCGCCGACGGTGCGGATGCTCACGTTCTTGAACAGGCCGGTGGCGAACAGCGCGCGGATCGCGGCGGCGCCGAGCTCGGGGGTGTACTGGTCGCCCACGCGGAACGGCAGATAGGTGAACACCGTTCCCGGCTCGGTCCGCTGCAGGCCGTCGACCCGGATGTCCTTGATGACGAAGGTGTCGGCGGCGTAGGCCTGGGCGCAGGCCATGGCGACGATGGCCACGGCAGAACCCTGCAATGCGTGACGAAGCCTCAAATTAACCTCGGCGTGGATGGTTCAGTGGAACGGCCCGAGCACGCGGGCGATGTCGTTGTACAGGGCCACCGCAATCATCAGCGCAATCAGGGCCAGGCCTCCTTGCTGGAGCCGCTCCTGCACACGCTGCGGCACCTTGCGGCGGCTCAAGATCTCGACCGCATAATACAGGAGATGCCCCCCGTCCAAGACCGGTATCGGCAAGAGGTTGAGTACCCCCAGACTGAGGCTCACCACTGCCAGGAAGTTCAGGTACGGGGCCAGGCCCAGCGCGGCGCTGCGCCCGGCGTAGTCGGCGATGGTCACGGGGCCGCTGAGCTCGTTCAGCGAGGCCTGGCCCAGCACCATGCGCCCCAGGGTGCGCAGGCTCAGCGCGCTGAGCTGCCAGGTGCGCCGGGCGCCCTCGCGCAAGGCCTGCGCCGGCCCCAGGCGCACCAGGGTGCTGGGCAGGCGCTGATCCAGCAGCGCTCCGATGCGCCATTGGGGGTGGCCCTGGGCATCGAGTTCGCGGCGCGGCCGCAGCGACACGAACACCGTGCGGGTGCCTCGCAGCACCGTCAGGCGCAACTCCCGGCCTTCGCTGGCCGAGATGGCACGCAGCAATTGCTCGGCATCCAGTGTTCCTGCCGCGGAGCCGGCCTCACCGACCGCGCCGCCCGGGCCCGTAACGCCGACGATGCGGTCCCCGGCGCGCAGGCCGGCCTGCGCGGCGGCCTGACCCGGCAGCGCCTGTTGCACGAGCACGGGGGCGGGCTGCAGGCGCAGCCCGATACCGCGCAGGAAATCCGCCCGGCCCGCGCGCGCCGGGTCGGCGCGAAGGTCCAGCAGGATGTCGTGCTCGCCGCTGGCGTCGCGCACCCTCAGGTCCACGCGACGCCCGTCCAGCGCGGCCTCCTGCAGGCGCAGCGCCAGCTGCGGCCAGGTGCGCACGGCGCGGGTATCTCCGGCGATGGTGGTGGCCAGCACCTGCTGACCCGCGCGCACGCCGGCCGCCGCGGCCGGCGTGCCCGGCGCCGGCTCCCCCAGCAGGGGCAGCGGCTCACGCACCCCCAGCATGGACACGGCGGCGAACAGCAGCACCGCCAGCACCAGGTTGGCGGCCGGCCCCGCCGCCACCACCCAGGCCCGCTTCCAGGGGCCCTGGCGGTTGAAGGCGCGGTGCAGCTGCTCCGGCGCCACGGGCCCCTCGCGCTCGTCGAGCATGCGCACATAACCGCCCAGCGGAACGGCAGCGAGCACGAACTCGGTGCCATCCGCGCCGAGGCGTCGCCGCAGCAGCGCACGCCCGAAGCCGATGGAGAACTTGAGCACCCGGATGCGGCACGACACCGCCGCCAGGTAATGCCCCGCCTCGTGCACCGCGATGAGCAGTGCCAGGGCGAACAGGAAGGCGAAAAGGGTGAGCATCCGAGCAGGCTGTTGAACGACCGGCGAGGGTCATGCGCATGCGCGCATTGTGCCCCGATCAGCGCCCCAGCGCCCGCGCCTGCGCCGCGGCGTGGCCGCGGGCGCGCGCATCCAGATCCAGAAGATCGCCGAGTTCACGCGCCTGGCTGGCGCCCAGCGCCTCCAGCGTGGCGGCGTTCACGCGGTGGATGTCGGTGAAACGCAAGCCTCCGTCGAGGAAGGCCTGCACCGCCACCTCGTTGGCCGCGTTGAGCACGGCGCAGGCGCCGCCCCCCATGCCCAGGGCCGCGAAGGCCAGGCCCAGGCCGGGAAAGCGCGCCGCGTCCGGATCCTCGAATTCCAGGCGACCGATGCGGGCCAGGTCGAGCCAGGAACTTCCGGAGGCCATGCGCCGCGGCCACGACAGCCCGTAGGCGATGGGGGTGCGCATGTCGGGCACGCCCAGCTGCGCCACCACCGAGCCGTCGTGGTAGGTCACCATCGAATGCACGATGCTCTGCGGATGGATGAGCACCCGGATGCGCGAGGCCGGCATGCCGAACAAATAGTGCGCCTCGATCACCTCCAGCGCCTTGTTCATCATGGTCGCCGAGTCCACCGAGATCTTGCGTCCCATGCTCCAGTTGGGGTGGGCACAGGCCTGGGCCGGGGTCATCGCCTCCAGGCTCGCCGGATCGCTGCGCCGGAAGGGGCCGCCGGAGGCCGTCAGCGTGATCTCGCGCACGTCCTGGGCCCATCGCTCGCGCTGCTCCGGCAGGCTTTGCAGGATCGCGCTGTGCTCGCTGTCGATGGGCAGCAGCTCACCGCCTCCGTCGCGCATGGCGCGCATGAACAACTCGCCCGCGACCACCAGCGATTCCTTGTTCGCCAGCAGCACGCGCTTGCCCGCGCGCGCCGCGGCCAGCGCCGAATCCAGCCCGGCGGCACCCACGATGGCCGCCATCACCATGTGCACCTCGGGGTCGGATGCCACCCGCAACATCGCGTCGGCACCGTCCAGCACCTCGGTGCGGCTGCCCTGCCCCTTGAGCTCGGCGCGCAGGATCCGCGCGGCCTGCGCGTCCTCCAGCACCGCGTAGCGCGGCGCGAAGCGCAGGCACTGTTCGAGCAGCGCCTCGCGGCTGGATCGCGCTGCCAGCGCGAACACCTCGAAATCCTCCGGGTGCAGCCGCAGCACCTCCAGGGTGCTGCGCCCGATGGATCCGGTGCTGCCCAGGATGGTGATGCGCTTCATGGCCGCAGACCCACCAGCAGCACGACCACGGGCAGCACCGGAAGCAAGGCGTCGATGCGGTCCAGCACGCCTCCGTGCCCCGGCAGCAGGCCGCTGCTGTCCTTCACCCCGGCGCGGCGCTTGAGCAGGGATTCGAACAGATCCCCGGCCACGCTCAGCACGGCCAGCAGCGCCGCCACGAGCAGCGCACCGGGCAGGCCCCAGCGCAGCGCCAGCCTGGCGCCCAGCGTGCCCTCCAGCCCCGGCAGCACGGCGCAGGCGGCCGTGTAGGCCAGCACGGCCAGCACGCCGCACAGGGCGCCGGAGATGGTCTTGCCCGGACTCAGGCGCGGCGCCAGCTTGGGCCCGCCGATGGCGCGCCCGCCGAAATAGGCGGCCACGTCGGCCGTCCACACCAGCATCAGCACCGACAACAGGTAGCCCACGCCCAGGCGTCGCGCATGCCACAGCGCCATCCAGCCCGCGAACAGGACCAGGAAGCCCAGCAGGCACAGCACCGCCGGCGCGGCCAGGCTGCGCGGAAGCGCGGCCCGCGGCAGGCTGCCCAGCAACAAAACCAGCCAGGCCAGCGCCGCCAGGGCGAAACTGCCATCGGCGTCCAGCGCGGCCACCGGGCTGAACAGCATCGCCGCGACCAGGGCCAGCCAGACCGCCGCCCAGGCCAGCGCCCGCCAGCCGCGCAGACCGGCCAGGCGCGCCCATTCCCACATGGCGGCGGCGGCGAACACCCCCATCGCCACCCCGAAGCCGCGCGGGCCGGCGAACAGCAACAGCGGCAGCAACAGGGCCAGCAGGACCAGCGCGGTGATGATTCGGGTACGCAGCATCGCGATGCGGACGCAGCCCGGCTCAGGCCACGCGCAATCCGGCGGGGTCGGCAGGATCGGAGGGGTCGGAGGGCTTGGCCGCGACGCGCCCGAAGCGGCGCTCTCGCCGCGCGAAATCGGCGATCGCGTGCGCCAGGGTCTGCTCGTCGAAATCCGGCCAGAGGGTTTCGCAGAAATAGAACTCGGTGTAGGCCAGTTGCCAGAGCAGGAAGTTGCTCACCCGGTGCTCGCCGCCGGTGCGGATCAGCAGGTCCGGCTCCGGAATGTCGGCCAGGCACATGTAGCGTCCCAGGCTCTGCTCGGTCAATTCCACGCCGGCCGCCTGCGCGGCGCGCGCCGCCTGCACGATATCCCAGCGTCCGCCGTAGTTCAGCGCCACGTTCAGGCGCAGGCGCATGGGCTGCACCGCGGCCGACTCGGCCTCGGACATGAGCTCGCGCATGCGCGGGCTCAGCGGCTCGCGATCGCCGAGAAAGCGCAGGCTCACGCCCTGCGCGGCCAGTTCGGGGGTCTCGCGCTGCAGGGCCTGCACGAACAGTTCCATCAGCGCCGAGACCTCCTCGGCCGGGCGCTTCCAGTTCTCCGACGAGAACGCGAACACCGTGAGGTACTGCACGCCCTGCTGCACGCATCCGCGCACCAGGCGCTTGAGCGCGTCGGCCCCGAACTTGTGGCCCGCCGTGCGCGGCAGCAGGCGGCGGGTGGCCCAACGACCGTTGCCGTCCATGACCACGGCCACGTGGCGGGGCACGAGCGCCGGCTGGGCGTTCCTGCGGGAGGCGTTCTTGCCGGACATCGGGGTCGCCGCGGGCGGCCGTCAGACGGCCATGATCTCCGCCTCCTTCTGCGCGATCATCTTCTCGATGTCGGCGATGAAGCGGTCGGTGGTCTTCTGCACCTCGTCCTGGGCGCGGCGCTCCTCGTCCTCGGAGGCCTCCTTGGCCTTCACCAGGTCCTTGAGCTGCTGGTTCGCGTCGCGGCGCAGGTTGCGCACGGCCACCTTGGCCGATTCGCCCTCCTGCTTGATCACCTTCACCAGGTCGCGCCGGCGCTCCTCGGTCAGCGCCGGCATGGGCACGCGGATCAGGTCGCCCTGGGTCATCGGGTTGAGTCCCAGGTCGGAGTCACGAATGGCCTTCTCGACCGCCTGGACCATCTTCTTCTCCCAGGGCTGCACGCTGATGGTGCGCGCGTCGAGCAGGTTGACGTTGGCCACCTGGTTGATGGGCATCGGACTGCCGTAGTAGTCGACCGTGATGTGGTCGAGCAGGCCGGCGTGGGCGCGTCCGGTGCGCACCTTGGCCAGATCGCTGCGCAGTGCCTCGAGGGACTTGAGCATGCGCTGTTCGCAGTTCTTCCGGATCTCGGCGATGGTCATGTTTGCGGACTCGTTGGGCTCGGGTTCAGAGATGTACCAGCGTGCCTTCGGGCTCGCCCTGCACCACGCGCAGCAGCGCTCCCGGCTTGAAGATGCTGAATACGCGGATGGGCAGGCCCTGGTCGCGGCACAGCGCGAAGGCGGTGGCGTCCATGACCTGCAGGCGCTTGACGATGGCCTCGTCGAAGCTGATGCGGTCGAAGCGCGTGGCCTGGGGGTCGCGCGCCGGATCGGCGGTGTAGATGCCGTCCACCTTCGTGGCCTTGAGCATCACCTCGGCGCCGATCTCGGCCGCGCGCAGCGCCGCGGCGGTATCCGTGGTGAAGAAGGGGTTGCCGGTGCCGCCGGCGAAGATCACCGACTTGCCCTCCTCCAGGTACTGCAGGGCCTTGGGGCGCACGTAGGACTCGACCACCTGGTCGATGCTGATGGCCGACATGACGCGCGCCACCAGCCCGGCGTGGCGCATCGCGTCGGCCAGCGCCAGCGAGTTCATCACCGTGGCCAGCATGCCCATGTAGTCTGCCGTGGCGCGATCCATGCCCACCGCTCCGCCGGCCACGCCCCGGAAGATGTTCCCCCCGCCGATGACGATCGCCAGCTGCACCCCGCTGCGCACCACCTGCGCGATGTCCTCGACCATCTTGACAATGGTCGCGCGGTTGATGCCGTAGGGATCCTCGCCCATCAGGGCTTCGCCAGAGAGTTTGAGCAACACGCGCTTGTAACCGCTCATGCCTGGGTTCTCCGGAAAAGGGGATGCATCGATCGGGGGGCGGGGACGGATCGCTGCGGGATCAGGCACCGCGGGCGGCGGCCATCTGCGCGGCGACCTCGTCGGCGAAATTCTCCGACTTTTTCTCGATACCCTCGCCGACCACGTACAGCGTGAAGCCCAGCACCTTGGTCTTGGCGGCCGCGAGCATCTGCTCCACCGTCTGCTTGTCGTTTTTCACGAAGGCCTGGTTGAACAGCGAGACCTCCTTGAGGTATTTCTGCACCGAACCCTCGACGCGCTTGGCCACGATTTCCGGCGACTGCACCGGGCGCCCCTCGGCGCGGGCCTTCTCCGCGTCCTCGGCGGCCTTCTGCGTGGCGATCGAGCGCTCGGTCTCGATCAAGGCGGCCGGAACCTCGGCCGCCGACAGCGCCACCGGCTTCATGGCGGCCACGTGCATGGCCACATCCTTCGCGGCGACCTCGTCGCCGTCGAATTCCACCACCACGCCGATGCGCGTGCCGTGCAGATAGCTGGCCAGCTTCGAGCCGCCGGCGAAGCGCTTGAAGCGGCGGATGCTCATGTTCTCGCCGATCTTGCCGATCAGCGTTGTGCGTTGCGCTTCGATGGTGGCGCCGTCCACTTCCAGCGCCGACAGCGCGGCCACGTCGGCCGGGTTGCGCTCGGCCACCAGGCGCGCCAGCTTCTTGCCGAAGGCCAGGAAATCGTCGTTCTTGGCGACGAAGTCGGTTTCGCAGTTGAGCTCCACGATGGCGCCCTGGGTGCCCTCGATGTGCACCGCCACGATGCCTTCGGCCGTGACCCGCGCGGCGGCCTTGCTCGCCTTGCTGCCCAGCTTCACGCGCAGCAGTTCCTCGGCGCGGGCCATGTCGCCCTCGGCCTCGGTGAGCGCCTTCTTGCACTCCATCATGGGCGCGTCGGTCTTGCCACGAAGTTCAGCCACCATGGATGCGGTGATTGCCGCCATATTGCACTCCTGATTGAATCCTGGATTGAACAAGGGGGCTGCGAACAGCCCCACGTAGACCATGCTTCGCGGCGCCATGCGCCGCGTGCGAGCCGATTCCTTCGCCGGTCCCGGCTCTGTGGCCTCAGTCGGCCTGGGCCTCGTCCGCGACCTCGACGAATTCGGCGCTTTCCCCGCCCTCCGTCTGCACCACTTCGTTCAGCGCGTCGTTGCGGCCCTCGAGGATCGCGTCGGCGATGCCGCGGCAGTACAGCGCGACGGCCTTGCCCGAGTCATCGTTGCCCGGAATGACGTGGTCGATGCCCACCGGCGAGTGGTTGGTATCCACTACGCCGATAATGGGAATACCCAGCATGTGCGCCTCTTCCACGGCGATCTTGTGGTAACCCACGTCGATCACGAATATCGCGTCGGGCAGGGCGTTCATGTCCTGGATGCCGCCAATGGATTTTTCCAGCTTGGCCAACTCGCGCTGGAACATCAGCTGTTCCTTCTTGGTCATGTGCTCCAGCGCGCCGTCGGCGATCTGGGTCTGCATGTCCTTGAGCTTCTTGATCGAACCCTTGACCGTCTTGAAGTTGGTCAGCATGCCGCCGAGCCAGCGCGCGTTCACGTAGGGCATGCCGCAGCGCTGGGCCTCGGCCTGCACCAGCTCGCCGGCCTGGCGCTTGGTGCCCACGAACAGCACGGTGCCGCGACGCGCGGCCATCTGGCGCGCGTACTTGCAGGCGTCCTGGAACATCGGCAACGTCTTCTCGAGGTTGACGATGTGGATCTTGTTGCGATGGCCGAAGATGTAGGGAGCCATCTTCGGGTTCCAGAAACGGGTCTGGTGCCCGAAGTGCACACCGGCCTCGAGCATTTCACGCATGGAAACGGACATCATGTATTCCTAGGTTGGGTCTTGAATCCGGTCCTCAACCCGCGCGAGCCGGGCCTGCTGCGCTGGCCCGCCCGCGACAGGCACCTGGAAGGACCGGTCCGCGGATTTCGCCGCCCCGCGGACATCGTCACCGGTGTTCGGCGCCCTTGCGGCGCCCATGCCGACGACCCTGCCTGCGAATGCAGCGGTCTGCCGGGCGGCGGGGATTCCGGATCTCAGGTTTCAACACCCGAAACACGCCACTCGACAAAACCTTCGCATTATAGACCGAATCGTGTACCGCACCGCAGCATCCGGCGTCGCATGTCGCACGCATGGCGCCGCTTCCGGCCTTCGGGGCCGGCGCCTGCGTGGAGGCGCCGAGGCACCTTCAATCCTGCGCCTGGCGCTGGCGCACCGCCTCGAACAGGCACACGCCGGCCGCCACCGACACATTCAGGCTGTCCACGCTGCCCAGCATGGGGATGTGCACCAGCTGGTCGCAGCCCTCGCGCACCAGGCGCCGCAGCCCGCTGCCCTCGGCGCCCAGCACCAGCGCCGTGGGGCCGCGCAGCTCGGCGCGGTAGATGCTGGCCTCGGCGTCGCCGGCCGCGCCCACCACCCACACCCCGCGTTCGCGCAGCCCCGCCAGGGCGCGGGCCATATTGGTCACCATCAGGTAGGGCACGGTGTCGGCCGCCCCGCTGGCCACCTTGGCCACCGTGGGGGTGAGCCCCACCGCCCGGTCCTTGGGCGCGAACACGGCGTGCACCCCCGCGGCGTCGGCGCTGCGCAGCATGGCTCCCAGGTTGTGCGGGTCGGTCACCCCGTCCAGGCCCAGCAGCAGCGGGCGCTCGCCGGCGGCATCCAGCACCGCGTCCAGGGTCGTGGGCTGCGCCAGCGCCTCCACCCGGGCCACCACGCCCTGGTGGCGCCGGTCGGCCACCAGCGCGTCCAGGCGCACGGCGTCCACCGATTGCACCTGCACGCCGGATTCCTGCGCCCGATGCAGGAGTTGGCGCATCCGGGCATCGTGCCGCGCTGCGTCCACCAACAGTTCGCGCACACTCTGCGGGGCCACGCGCAAGCGCGCGCCAACCGCATGGAAACCGTAGAGCAGTTTGAGACTCATGAAGGGCTGGGCTCGGTCGCCGGGCTCGCAAAGGTGGACGCGGGATGCTCCATGCCGCGGCGCAGCACACGACCGGCCTGCAGCTCCAGCACCGCGTCGCAGCGCGCCGCCAGCCGCGCATCGTGGGTCACCAGCACCAGGGTGCTGCCCTGCTGGCGCTGCAAATCGAACAACAGATCGATGATGCGCTCGCCCGTGGCCGCGTCCAGGTTGCCGGTGGGCTCGTCGGCCAGCAGCAGCGCCGGGCGGGTCACGAAGGCCCGGGCCAGGGCCACGCGCTGCTGCTCGCCGCCCGAGAGCACCCCCGGTTTGCGATGCTCGCGCCCGCCCAGCCCCACGCGCGCCAGCATGTCGCGCGCCTCGCGCAGCGGCGACGCACTGCCGCCGGCGATGTCCAGGGCCAGGGACACGTTATGCAGCGCATCCAGGTGCCCTATCAGCTGGAAATTCTGGAACACGAAACCCAGGCGCGTGGCACGCAGGCGCGAGCGCGCGTCCTCGTCCAGGGAGAACAGGTCGATGCCCTCCAGCAACACCTTGCCCGAACTCGGGAGGTCCAGACCGGCCAGCAGGCCCAGCAAGGTGGACTTGCCGGAGCCCGAGGGCCCGACGATGGCCAGGCTGCCGCCGCGCGGCACCCGCAGGCTCAGGTCGTCGAGCACGGCAAGTTGCGCGCCGGCGTCGCCCACCGTCTTGCACAGATGCTGGGCGACAATGGCGTCTTGATCGGAATTCGAGGACATGTGATGCGGAACAAGTGGACCCTCATTCTAGGAACTCTGCTGCTCGGCCTGGCCGCTTGCTTCCCGGCCCTGGCGGCGGGCACGGACCAGGCCGACGCCCGTCCCGTGCTGCTGGTGGTCGGCGACAGCCTGTCGGCCGGCTACGGCCTGGAGACGGGCGCCGGCTGGGTGGCCCTGCTGCAAAAGCGCCTGCGCGAGCGCCACGCGCCGTGGCGGGTGGTCAACGCCAGCATCAGCGGCGAGACCAGCGCCGGCGGCATGAGCGCCCTGCCCGCGCTGCTGCAGCGCGACCAGCCCAAGGTGGTGGTGATCGAGCTCGGGGGCAACGATGCCCTGCGCGGGCTGTCGCTGGCCGCCACCGAGTCCAACCTTCGATCCATGGCCAGCGCCTGCCAGATGTTCGGCGCGCGCGTGCTGCTCATCGGCATGCGCATCCCGCCCAACTACGGCCCGGCCTACACCCACGGCTTCGAGGCCATCTTCCCGCGCGTGGCAAGACTGCAGCACACGGCCCTGGTGCCCTTCCTGCTGTCCGGGGTCGTCGATCACCCCGACTGGTTCCAGGCCGACAACATCCACCCCACCGCGGCCGCGCAGCCGACCATGCTCGACACCGTGTGGCCGGTGCTCGAGCCGCTGCTCCACCTGGGGGCGCGCAAGCCGTGAACCCGCAGCCCATCGAGGCCGCGCAGGCCTTGCGGGAGCTGCGGTCCTTCGACGCCGTGCTCGACGTGCGCAGCCCCGGCGAGTTCGCGCTGGACCACCTGCCCGGCGCGGCCAACTGGTGGGTGCTGGACGACGCCGAGCGCGCGCGCGTGGGCACGCTGTACAAGCAGCAGGGCTCCTTCGAGGCCAAGCGCGTGGGCGCGGCGCTGGTGGCGCGCAACATCGCGCTGCACATCGAGCGCTCCGGCGCCGACTGGCCGCGGCGCCACCGCGTGCTCGCCTACTGCTGGCGCGGAGGCAATCGCTCCGGCGCCATGGCCCACGTGCTGGCGCAAATCGGCTTTCCGGTGAGCGTGGTGCGAGGCGGCTACAAGGCCTTGCGCGCCGCGCTGGTGGACCAGCTCGAGGCCCTCGCCCAGGCGCAGCGCCTGATCGTGCTGTGCGGCCCCACCGGCTGCGGCAAGAGCCGCCTGCTGCAGGCGCTCCAGGCGCATGGCGCCCAGGTGCTGGACCTGGAGCGCCTGGCGGCCCACCGCGGCTCCGTGCTGGGCGGCATGGCGGCCGAGCCCCAGCCCGCGCAAAAGGCCTTCGAGACCCGCATCTGGGAGCTGCTGCGCGGCTTCGATCCGGCGCGCCCCGTGTTCGTGGAAAGCGAAAGCCGCAAGATCGGGCGCCTGCAGGTGCCGCCGGCGCTGATCGAGCGCATGCGAGCCGCCGAATGCCTGCGCCTGCACGCGGCCCTCGACGTGCGGGTGCAGGTGCTGCTGGGCGACTACGCCGACATGATCGCCGACCCTTCCGAGCTGCAGCGCCGCCTGCAGGGGCTACGCGAGCTGCGCGGCGCGCAGACGGTGCAGCGCTGGCAGCATCTGAGCGCCCAGGGGGCCTTCGCCGAACTGACCCGTGAGCTGCTCGAGCAGCACTACGACCCCAGCTACGAGGCCTCGATGCGCCGCAACTACCAGGGATTCGCCCAGGCAGGGGAATGGGAGATCGAATCGGCCGAGGCCTTCGAGCCGATGGCCCTGCGCCTGCGCCGGGAATGGGATCCAGGCTGATTCAAGCCCCCCGGCGCAGCGCCTGCACCAGCCCCTGCAGGACCCGCAGCGGGCTCGGCGGGCAGCCGGGAACGCGCACGTCCACCGGCAGCACGGCATCCACGCCGCCGCACACCGCGTAGCTGCCGGCGAACTCCCCGCCGCAATCCGCGCAATCGCCCACCGCCACCACCAGGCGCGGCTCGGGCATGGCCTCGTAGGTGCGCAGCAGCGCGTCGCGCATGTGCAGGCTCACCGGCCCGGTGACCAGCAGCAGGTCGGCATGGCGCGGGCTGGCGACAAAATGCACCCCGCGGCCCTCGATGTTGTAGTGGGCGTTGCCCAGCGCGCCGAGCTCGAACTCGCAGCCGTTGCAGGAGCCGGCATCGACCAGGCGCACGGCCAGCGCGCGCCCCAGCAGGCGCAGCAGCTCGGCGTCCAGGTCCTCGCGCGCGGCGGCGGGCGCCGCGGGCTCGGGCACCGGCTCGGTCGGGACCAGGCCGACGCGTGCGACCCTGCGAAGGATGTGCCACATGGTGCGGGCTCCCGGGTAGCGCTCAGCTCAACCGTCGTGCCCTGAATAGGACAGGTTGAAGGACTTGTTGATCAAGGGGAAATCGGCCACGATGTCGCGCGCCGCGGCCCATTCCACCGCCGGCCAGTTCTGCCACGACGGGTCGTGCGCGTGCGCCTGCTCGACCCGCCCGTCGCGCCCCATGCGCAGCGCCATCAGCACCGGGCCGCGCCAGCCCTCGACCAGGCCCAGCGCCCAGGCGCCCGCATGGGACGCGCCCGGCTGCGGCCAGGCCGCGCGCAGGGCTCCCTCGGGCAGGGTGCGCAGCAAGTCCCGGCACAGTCGCAGGGACTCGAACAATTCATCGAAGCGCTGGGCCATGCGCGCGGCCACGTCGCCTCCCGTGTGCACGGGAACACGCAGCTCCAGGCGGTCGTAGGGCGCCATGCCGGCGCGCAGGTCCAGCGCCTGGCCGCTGGCGCGCCCGGCCAGCCCCAGCATGCCCAGGCTGCGCGCCAGCTCGGGCTCCACCCGTCCGGTTCCGCGCAGCCGGTCCTGCAGGCCCGCGTGCTGCTCGAAGGCCGCCAGGAGCACCCGTGCGTCGTCGCCCAGGCTCAGGCATTGCTCGTCGAGTTCGCGCAGCGCCTGCTCGTCGGGATCGCAGCGCACGCCTCCCGGGCACAGGGCGTCCATCGGCCAGCGCGCGCCGAAGGCCCGCAGGTTCGCGCGCAGCACCTGCTCCTTGAGCATGGAGAATTGCGACAGTCCGAAGGCCAGGCCGGTGTCCCCCGCGATGGCGCCGATGTCGCCCAGGTGATTGGCCATGCGTTCGCGCTCGAGGAGCAGCGCGCGCAGCCACAGCGCGCGGCGCGGGATCTCCACCCCCGCGGCGGCCTCCACGGCCATGCAGGCGGCCCAGGCCCCCGCCACCGTGCTGTCTCCGCTGAGTCGGGCGCCCAGGCGCACGGCGCCCTGCGCGTCGCGCCCGCGCAGCAGGCGCGCCACGCCCTTGTGGGTCCAGCCCAGGCGCTGCTCCAGGCGCAGCACCTGTTCGCCC
>DAIDHU010000542.1 GCA_027451915.1 Thiomonas sp.
TCGTGGTCAGCGCAACGTCGAATTTCACGATCCTGGGACGGCCCGCGGCCGTCGAGGGCGATCTTGTCGAATGCCGAGCCTGCAAATCCACCGGGGTGATCACCTGCGCGGGGCCGCGCCACTCCGAGAGCTACGGCGGCCACCGTAGCGCCCTCGAGGATGACCTGTGCGCATGCCGCTGCCCCCACCCGCCCAGACTGGTGCCCAGCCAGCAAAGCAGCTTCCAGACCCTGGACGGCATCAGCGCCGGCATGACTCCCGCACCGACGGGTCGCGAAACCATGTCCGACGCGCAAGAACTTTGCGCCTCCGGCACGGGCGACGACCCGCCCTGGATCGGGTTCCGGCTCGATGAGGCCGCGAGTTGCGAGGGAATTTCGTGCCGGGTGGTGTTCGACGATCGGTCGCATGCCTACGCCGCCTGCATGACGGGCAACCGGATGCGCCTGCACGGCGTCGCGGCGCGCCACGCGGTGCGGGTCGATTATCTGCTCGATCAGACAGACGCCGCCCCATCCCTGACGGCCGTGCTGCTCGAGAGGATCACGACGTGAGAGCCCCGACGCCCGCCCTCGGTGAACCTCGACATCAGGTGCCCGGTCTGGCAGGCCCCTTCGCGGTGGACCAGGAGCACACACTGCCCAGTCCGCTGCACCTGGCTCGCGACGAATTCGAGGCCGCCGCCAGTCGCTTCGCGACAGACGCCATCCGCGACGCCGGACTGCGCCAACTCTACAAGAGCAATATCCAACGCATTTCGCGCGAGGTCCAGGCCGAGGTCGACGCCGGGCGGGTCAGCGTCGTCGAAGGCGCGAGATTCTGCCAGCGCATGCGCAACCAGATCATGGAAGAGACGCGGGTGGCATCCTCGGCGCAGGGGCGGGCCTACGCACAAAAGGTAAAGCCGACCGGAACGACATTGGAATCGCTACTGGACAAATATGCGGGCGAGCTTTTCAAGCGCCCCTTTTCCTCCCTATCCGAGGCACAGAAGAGCCAGGTCTTCTACTCGATCGTCGCGTCCTCCGGTCGTGACAATCTGGATATTTCAGCGGAAACCCGCCGGCTCCGCATCCTGGGCAAAGTCGGACTGATTGTCACCGCCATCGGGGCGGTGCATGCTGTCGTGATCGCGGATGACAAGCCCCGGGAGATTGTCCGACAGGGTGCCGTGATAGGCGGCGGCATGGCAGGGGGTGGAGTTGCAGGAGCCCTGCTCGTCACCCCCATCTGCGGCCCGGGGGCGGTGATCTGTGCAGTCGCCATCGTGTTGCTGGGTAGCACCCTCGGCGGTCTGGCCGCCGAGTTGGTGGAACGAACGGCCGAGGACGAGTTGGAGGAATTCGCGCGATGGAATCTACGCTGACCGAGCAGCAACGGGAGGACGTCTGGGAAGCGCTGTCCGACGCCTTCATCGACAACGAAGTGCATTACGAATTCATAGCACGCCGGATCGCGGGGATCCCGAAAACGGAACTACGGGAGATCTTCTTCAACGAAGTGGCTCCCCAATGTGGTCCGAATCTGCTGGCCACGATTCCCCCGATCTGGGCAGGGTTCGACAGGGAGAGTCTGGCGAAATGCATCCGTGAGATGCTGCAGAGCAATCGCAGGTCTCTATGGGCGCGCTTCAAGTATCGGATCACGGTTGCGCTATTTCGTCGGCGCTTCCGGCGCGTCTGGGAAAGAATTGAATCCGAATGGGCCAGAAAGGCCGAGCACGCAGGCTACTGACCCCTCGTTTCGCGCTGGCAGATCAAGGAGTGGCGGACCCCGCCACCCAGTCCCCCGACTTGCCGCCATGCTTTTCCAGCAGCTTGACGTCGGTGATGGTCATGCCGCGGTCGACCGCCTTGCACATGTCGTAGACGGTGAGCAGGCCGACCTGCACGGCGGTCAGGGCTTCCATCTCGACCCCCGTGCGTCCGTGGGTCTCGGCGCGCGCGGTGCAGCGCACCGCGCAGGCTTCGCGCTCCACCTCGAGGTCGACGGCGACCCGGGTCAGCGCGATGGGGTGGCACAGCGGAATCAGGTCGGCGGTGCGCTTGGCCCCCATGATGGCGGCCAGGCGGGCCACGCCGAGCACGTCGCCCTTGCGCGCGCTGCCGGATTCGACCAGCGCCAGCGTGGCCGGCAGCATGCGGATCATGCCGGTGGCCACGGCCACGCGCGAGGTCTCGTCCTTCGCGCCCACGTCCACCATGTGCGCCTGGCCGGCGGCGTCGAAATGGGTCAGGGGCGAGGCGGGATCGGAGGCCGGCATGGATGGGGGCACGCAGGGGGTTTCAGAGGGGGGCCAGCTCGGCCATGGTGTCGCGCAGGCGCCGGGCCTCGTCGCGCGCGGCGGCGGCGAACTGGCCACCGGGCGCCGCGTACAGCACGCTGCGCGAGGCGTTGATCAGGAAGCGGTCGCCCGCTGCGCGCACCGTGGCCTCCAGGTCGCCACCCTGCGCGCCCACGCCGGGGATCAGCAGCGGCAGGTCCGGAGCCACCGCGCGCACGGCGACGATGTCGTGCGGACGCGTGGCGCCGGTGACCAGGCCCAGCTGTCCGTTGCGGTTCCAGGGGCCCGCGGCCAGACGCGCGACGCGCTCGAACAGGCGCTCCGCCGGCTGCTCGCCGTCACGCAGGCCCAGGGCCTGCAGGTCGTCGCTGCCGGGGTTGGAGGTGCGGCACAGCACGAACAGGCCGCGCTCGGGATAAGCCTCCATGTAGGGATCCAGCGAATCGCGCCCGAGGAAGGGCGAGACGGTCAGCGCGTCGGCGCCGTAGCGCTCGAAGGCCTCGCGGGCGTAATGCCGCGCGGTGGAGCCGATGTCTCCGCGCTTGGCGTCGAGAATCACCGGCACGCCGGGAGCGCGCTCGCGGATATGCCGGATCAAGCGCTCGAGCTGCGCCTCGGCGCCCACGGCCGAGAAATGCGCGATCTGCGGCTTGTAGGCGCAGACCAGGTCGGCCGTGGCATCGACCACGGCGGCGCAGAAATCGAACAGGCGCGAGGTTTCGTGGGTCCAGGGCGCAGGCAGGCGCTCGGGTTCGGGGTCCAGGCCCAGGCACAGGCGGCTGGAGTTGCGCCGGCAGGCGGCAAGCCATTGGTCGATGAAAGCCATGCGCGGATTTTAGGCGCCCCGCCCTTCGAGCAGGTCCTGGGCCAGGCACAGGTCGGCCCAGGCCTTGGCCTTGTCCTGCGGGGTGCGCAGCAGGTAGGCGGGGTGATAGCTGACCACCAGCGGCGTGCCGTGCCAGTCCCATGCCCGCTGGCGCAGGCGTCCGATGGGCTCGGCGCTGCCGGTCAGCGCCTGCGCCGCGAAACGCCCCAGCGCCAGCAGCAGGCGCGGGCGCACCAGCTCGATCTGGCGCTGCAGGATGGGCAGGCATTGGGCGATTTCGTCGGGCTCCGGGTTGCGGTTGCCGGGAGGACGGCACTTGATGACATTGGCGATGTAGACGGTGCGCGCCGGATCCTCTCCGGCGCGGCTCAGCCCGCAGGCGCGCAGCATGTTGTCCAGCAACTTGCCGGCCGCGCCCACGAAGGGCTCGCCCTGCCTGTCCTCCTCGGCGCCCGGGGCCTCGCCGACCACCATGACCCGGGCCTGCGGATGCCCGACCCCGAACACCCCGCGTTGGCTCATCGAGCCGAGCTTGCAGGCGCGGCAGTCGTGGGCGAGGGCCTGCAGCGGCTCCCAGTCGAGGGCGCGCACCTGCAGCAGGCGCTGCTCGCTCATCGGCGCGGGGCTGCCTTGCGCGACCGGGCGCGCGGGATCGGCCCTCCCCGCGGATGCGGCCGCCGGCGCCGCGCGGGATGCTGCCGGGGATGGGGTCGGGGATGGGGCCGGAGCATGCGCGGGCGCCAGCTCGGCACCCCGCGGCTGGTCCGCGCCTCGCGCGCCGTGCCCCGGATCGGCCCGGCGTTGCGCGGGGACCCCGGTCGCCGCG
>DAIDHU010000543.1 GCA_027451915.1 Thiomonas sp.
GGCGCGTCTTGAAGCGTTTGTGCACCCAATGATATTGGCTGGGCATCTCGGCCACGCGCTGTTCGATGAAGGTGTTCAGTCGCGCCAGCTCGGCATCGATGTCGGCGATTCGCCCGTCGCGCAGTCGCGGGTAGTCCTCCCACGCGGGGTGGATGGTGATTTCGTAGCCCTGCGACCCGGCCAGCATGCGGGCCACCACCGGATACACCCGCGCGTGGGCCGACGCCGCCAGGCGCGGCACGACGTCCAGCGTGGCCGCGGGAATCCCGAAAAAAGGCACGAAGCGCGAATGCTTGGGCCCGAAGTCCATGTCCGGCAGCGTGTAGAAGGGGGTGTGACGGCGCAGCGCCCGCAGCATGCCGGTGGCGCCTTCGTGGCGCGAGACGATGCGCTCGGTGGCGAAGCGGCTTCGCCCGGCCAGCACCCAGCGGTCCAGCGACTGCGATTTCTGCGGCGTGTACATGCCCGACAGCGGGCGTCGTGACGCCAGGGTCAGCGCGGTCCACGCAGCGTCCATGCCCTCGAAGTGCAGGCCCACCAGCAGCACCGCGCCGTCGCCGTGCAGCGCCTCGTCGATCGGTCCCTTCAGGTGCAGCACGCGGCGCAGCCGGCGTGGGCTGCCCCACCAAAGGAACGCGCGCTCGAGCAATGCGCGCGCGACGAAGACGAAATGCTCCCGCGCCACGCGCTCGCGCTGCTCGGCGCTCCATTGCGGGAAGCACAGCTCCAGGTTGCGCAACGCGATGCGCCGGCGACTTCGCGCAAGCGGCCACAACGCGCGTCCCAGCGCGCGCCCCAGCGCGGCCTGCACGCCGTACGGAAGCCAGTGCAGCAGCCACAGCAGGCCCAGCAGCACGCGGGTCATGGCGCGAACTCCGGCGGCGGCAGCGGCGCTCCGGCCGGCACCTTGTAGCGGTTGTAGCCCCACAGGTACTGGCGCGGGCAGGCGCGCACGAGGGCCTCGATCTCGCGGTTGATGCAGGCCGCCGCCTGCGTCGCGTCGTCCGGCAGCTCGCGCTGCATCGCCTGCAGGCGCAGGCGATAGCCGCGGCCTCGCGGCAGCCGCTCGGCGGCGGCGAACACGATGCGCGCGCCGGTGAGCTGGGCCAGGCGCGCCGGCAGGGTCATGGTGTAGGCCGGGCGACCGAAGAAAGGCGCCCAGACGCCTTCCCCGGCCGACGGCGCCTGGTCGGGCAGCAGCCCCACGGCCTCGCCGTTGCGCAGCGCGCGCAGCAGCGGGCGCATGCCAGCTGCCGTGGCCGGCGCGGTGCGCAGGTTGGGGCGCAGGCGCGCCGGTGCCAGCGCCGCCAGCCACGCCTTGTGCGGCGGTCGGTACAGCACGGTGATCGGCCCCCATGTCGCGGCCACCTGCGCCGAGACCTCGAAACAGCCCAGGTGCGGTGTCAGGTACAGCACTCCGCGACCTTCGCCGCGTGCCTGCTCGATGCATTCACGTCCCGACACCTCGACGCGCCGCACGGCGGCCCGGGGGCCACCGCGCAGCCACACGAACGGCAGCTCGCCGACCATGCGCCCGGCCTCGAGCGCGCTGCCCAGGGCCTGTCGGCGCGACGTGAAGCCGGCCTGCGCCAGGTTGGCGCGCAGCACGCGGCGGTAACGTGGCGACGCCGCGTAGACCAGCAGTCCCAGCACGGCGCCGGCGGCCTGCAGCAGCCCCAGCGGCAGCAGCGAAAGGACGTGGAACAGGCGCAGCATCGTGGGCGGTGGTGTTCGGCGGCGTGGTCGGGCGGGACAGCTATGTTAGCCAGCGCGCTCCGCACCGGCCGGCGCCGGCCTATAATTGCCGAAGTCGCCGAGTTAATGACAACTTGCGGGGCGACAAGCTCCGGGGCCTGCCCCGGGGAGCGAGGATCCGCTAAAGCGTCGGCATGCAGCAGGCTCGAGGCGGAACCCCACCCGCAGTCATTCCCAACAAGGAGCCGCGCATGGCCGAACTGCATTCCTCTTCCCACCTGTTCACCTCCGAGTCGGTTTCGGAGGGGCATCCGGACAAGGTGGCCGACCAGATCTCCGACGCCATCCTGGATGCGATCCTCGAGCAGGATCCGCGTTCGCGAGTGGCCGCCGAGACCCTGGCCAACACCGGCCTGATCGTGCTGGCGGGGGAAATCACCACGACGGCAGTGGTGGATTACATCCAGGTGGCACGCAGCACGCTGCAGCGCATCGGCTACGACGACGCCGATTTCGGCATCGACCACAAGAGCTGCGCGGTGCTGGTGGCCTACGACAAGCAAAGCCCCGACATCGCGCGCGGCGTGGACCGCGCGCAGGACGACGACCTCGGCCAGGGCGCCGGCGACCAGGGCCTGATGTTCGGCTATGCCTGCGACGAAACCCCCGAGCTGATGCCGGCTCCGATCTACTACGCCCACCGCCTGGTCGAGCGCCAGAGCCAGCTGCGCCGCGACGGGCGCCTGCCTTGGCTGCGCCCCGACGCGAAGAGCCAGATCACCTTCCGCTACGAAGGCGGGCTGCCCGTGGGCATCGACACCGTGGTGCTTTCCACGCAGCACGCGCCCGACATCGAGATGGGGCAGCTGCGCGAGGCGGTGATCGAGGAGATCATCAAGCCGGTGCTGCCCGCGCACTGGATGCGCAACCCGGTGAAATACCTGATCAACCCGACCGGGCGCTTTGTCATCGGCGGTCCGCAGGGCGATTGCGGCCTGACGGGGCGCAAGATCATCGTCGACACCTACGGCGGCGCGGCGCCCCACGGCGGCGGGGCCTTCTCGGGCAAGGACCCGAGCAAGGTGGACCGCTCGGCCGCCTACGCGGCGCGCTACGTGGCCAAGAACATCGTGGCCGCGGGCCTGGCCAGGCGCTGCCTGGTTCAGGTTTCCTACGCCATCGGCGTGGCCGAGCCGACCAGCATCATGGTGACCACGCAGGGCACCGGCGTGGTCGACGACGCGCGCCTGGAACAGCTGGTGCGCCAGCACTTCGACCTGCGCCCGCGCGGCATCATCCGCATGCTCGACCTGCAGCGCCCGATCTACGCCAAGAGCGCGGCCTACGGGCATTTCGGCCGCGACGAGCCGGAGTTCACCTGGGAGGCCGTGGACAAGGCGGCGGCCTTGCGCGCGGATGTCGGTCTGAGCCCCGAGGTGCCGGTGGCCGCGGCCTGAGTACAATTTCGAGGCCCCGAGGAGCGTTGCAACGCCCGCTGCGTGCGAGGCGCGTCCAGGACGCGCGTTCGCGGCGGGTCGCCAGGCTCGGGGTCCGTTGACGTCGGCGGCGCCGCCCCTGGTGCGCGCGCCGCCCATGCAACCGCGCTCACCTCACCCGTGCCCGTCACGGCGATGCGGTGTGCATCCCCTGGCGGGCCCACGTTTCGCGGAGATTCCGACATGAACGCTGTGGCTTCCAACGCTTCCTTCCCCGATCACGTGGTCGCCGACCTCGGCCTGGCCGAGTGGGGGCGACGCGAGATCCGCATCGCCGAGACCGAGATGCCCGGCCTGATGGCCATCCGCGACGAGTTCGCGGCCCAGCAACCCCTGCGCGGCGCTCGCATCACCGGCAGCCTGCACATGACCATCCAGACGGCGGTGCTGATCGAGACCCTGCAGGCACTGGGGGCCCAGGTGCGCTGGGCGTCCTGCAACATTTTTTCCACCCAGGACCACGCGGCGGCGGCCATCGCCGCCAGCGGCACCCCGGTGTTCGCGGTCAAGGGCGAGAGCCTGGAGCAATATTGGGCGTATACCCACCGCATTTTCGAATGGCCGGACGGCGGCTACTCGAACATGATCCTGGATGATGGCGGCGACGCGACCTTGCTGCTTCACCTGGGCGCGCGCGCCGAAACCGACCTCGCGGTGCTGAGCCATCCCACCAGCGAGGAAGAGCGGGTGCTGTTCGCCGCCATCCGCGCCCAGCTGCAAGCCGACCCGAAGTGGTATTCGACCCGTCTGGCCCATGTGCGCGGGGTCACCGAGGAGACCACGACCGGCGTGCATCGCCTCTACCAGATGCACCAGCGCGGCGAGCTGCGATTCCCGGCGATCAACGTCAACGACAGCGTCACCAAGAGCAAGTTCGACAACCTGTACGGCTGCCGGGAGAGCCTGGTGGACGGCATCAAGCGCGCCACCGACGTGATGGTGGCCGGCAAGATCGCCGTGGTCTGCGGCTACGGGGACGTGGGCAAGGGTTCCGCGCAGGCGCTGCGCGCGCTGTCGGCGCAGGTGTGGGTGACCGAGATCGATCCCATCTGCGCGCTGCAGGCGGCCATGGAGGGCTACCGTGTGGCCACGATGGACGAGGCCTGCTCGCAGGCCGACATCTTCGTCACCGCCACCGGCAACTACCACGTGATCACCCATGAGCACATGGTGCGCATGAAGGACCAGGCGATCGTGTGCAACATCGGTCACTTCGACAACGAGATCGACGTCGCCTCGCTGGAGCAGTACCGCTGGGAGGAGATCAAGCCCCAGGTCGATCACATCATCTTCCCCGACGGCCGGCGCATCATCCTGCTGGCCAAGGGGCGTCTGGTGAACCTGGGCTGCGCCACCGGCCACCCCAGCTACGTGATGAGCTCGAGCTTCGCCAACCAGACCATCGCCCAGATCGAGCTGTTCACGCGCACGGGGCAGTACCCGGTGGGTGTGTACACCCTGCCCAAGCATCTGGACGAGAAGGTCGCGCGACTGCAGCTGCGCAAGCTCAACGCGCGCCTGACCGAGCTGAGCGACCAGCAGGCGGCCTACATCGGCGTGCCCAAGGAAGGTCCGTACAAGTCGGCGCATTACCGTTACTGACCGGCATGAAGCTCGACCACCTCAGTTTCGAGTTCTTTCCCCCGAAGACGCCCGAGGGCGCCGACAAGCTGCGCGCGGCGCGTCGGCGCCTGTATGCCTGCGCGCCGGAGTTCTGTTCGGTGACCTTCGGCGCCGGCGGCTCCACGCAGGAGGGCACGCTGGATACGGTGCTGGAGATCGCCGCGGAGGGCGTGCGCGCCGCCCCGCACCTGTCGTGCATCGGAGGCAGCCGCGACAGCGTGCGCGCGCTGCTGCAGCGCTACCGTGCGGAGGGCATCCGGCGCATCGTCGCGCTGCGCGGCGACCTGCCCTCGGGCTACGGCCTGGGCGGGGAGTTCGCGCACGCGGCCGATCTCGTGGCCTTCATCCGCGAGCAGACGGGGGACTGGTTCCACATCGAGGTGGCCGCCTACCCGGAAATGCACCCCCAGGCACGCAGCCCGGCCGATGACCTGAAGCATTTCGTGGCCAAGATGCGCGCCGGCGCCGATTCGGCCATCACCCAGTATTTTTTCAATCCCGACGCGTACTTTCGCTTCGTCGACGAGTTGCGCAAGGCCGGTGTCGAGGCTCCGGTGGTGCCCGGCATCATGCCGGTGACCAACGCCAGCCAGCTGCTGCGCTTCTCCGATGTCTGCGGGGCCGAGGTGCCGCGCTGGATCCGGCTGCGCCTGCAGTCCTTCGGCGATGACCGCGCCTCGATCGTGGAATTCGGGCGCGACGTGGTGGCGCAGCTGTGCCGCAGACTCCTGGAGGGGGGCGCGCCAGGCCTGCATCTGTACACCCTGAACCAGGCCGAGGCCAGCCTGGCCGTCCTCGAGAGGCTTATGGGCTAAGCTCGCGGCATGAACGATTCGGGTCCTGAAGGTGGCGCCGGGCCGCTGCCGCAAGCGGTGCCGCTGGGCGCCGCGTCGGTGGCGGTGGCCGCGGGCGAGGCGGCGCAGACCAGTCATGTCAGCGCGGAGTCGGCGCTGGCGCATGTGCAGGCGCTGTACGCCGACGGGGTGGCACGTCTGCACGAGGCGCTGCGCGACACGGTGCGAGGCGCGCCGCCGGGGCGGCGGGTGCGCGCCTTCTACCCGCGGGTGCGTCTGGAGGCGCAGGGCCATCCCAGCCCCGAGGCGCTGGCCGATTCCCTGCCCAGCTACGGTTTCGTCTCCGGCCCTGGCGTGTTCGAGGCCACGCTGACCCGGCCCGACCTGTTCGCCGACTACTACCGCGAACAGTTCGAACGACTGCTGCGCAACCACGCAGCGCCTTTGCAGGTGGGGCCCAGCGACGTGCCCATCGCGCTGCCCTTCACCTTCGACGAACATACCCGGTTCGAGGCCGAACTCGATGCCGCGGCGCGCCGCGAACTCCTCGCCGGCTTCGACATGCCCGATCTCTCGGCGATGGACGATGGCATCGCCAACGGCACCTTCTCGCCGGCGCCGGGGCAGGCGCGACCGCTGGCCCTGTTCAACGCGCCCCGCGTGGATTACTCGCTGCAGCGCCTGCGGCACTACACGGGCTGCTCGGCCGAGCATTTCCAGAATTTCGTGCTGTTCACGAACTATGGGTTCTACGTCGACGAATTCCTGCGCGTGGCGCACGAGATGATGCGCGAGCCCGCGCTTCACGCGCAGGACTACGTGGCGCTGGTCGAACCGGGCAATGTGATCACG
This sequence comes from Thiomonas sp., assembly GCA_027451915.1. Classification (GTDB taxonomy): domain Bacteria; phylum Pseudomonadota; class Gammaproteobacteria; order Burkholderiales; family Burkholderiaceae_C; genus Thiomonas_A. Next base: position 6,461 of record DAIDHU010000543.1, read on the forward strand.
CGCCGCGCGGGCAGCGCGCCCCAGCCCGGCGACGCGGGCATGCCGCCGGCGCGCATGCCCCAGATGCCGGCCTACCACCTGGTGCGCGGCGACCGCTCGGGCATCACCCTGGTGAACATCGGGGTCGGGCCGTCCAACGCGCGCACCATCACCGACCACGTGGCCGTGCTGCGCCCCCACACCTGGCTGATGCTGGGGCATTGCGCGGGCCTGCGCAGCAGCCAGCAGCTCGGCGATTACGTGCTGGCGCATGGCTACGTGCGCGAGGACCATGTGCTCGACGAGGATCTGCCGCCCTGGGTTCCGATTCCCGCGCTGGCCGAGGTGCAGGTGGCCTTGCAGCAGGCCGTGGCCGAGGTCACCCGCCTGCAGGGCCTGGAACTCAAGCGCGTGATGCGCACCGGCACGGTGGCCACCACCGACAACCGCCACTGGGAACTGCAGCCCTCCGGCGGGCCGCTGAGCACGCCGCGCCTGCGCTTTTCCCAGAGCCGGGCGATCGCGCTGGACATGGAAAGCGCCACCATCGCCGCCAACGGGTTTCGCCTGCGCGTGCCTTACGGCACCCTGCTGTGCGTCAGCGACAAGCCGCTGCACGGGGACCTGAAGCTTCCGGGCATGGCCGACCGCTTCTACCGCGAGCGCGTGGGCCAGCACCTGCGCATCGGCCTGCGCGCGCTGGAGATCCTGCGGGGTCAGCGCATGGAACGCCTGCATAGCCGCAAGCTGCGCAGTTTCGACGAGGTCGCGTTCCAGTAAGCGGGGCGCAAGACCCGCGGGCGCGGGCTTTCAGGCCTGGGCCTGTCGCACCCAGTCCGCCCATTCGCGCAGCAACGCGCGATCCACGGCGGCCAGGGCCGAGCGCTTGTCCAGGGAGTTGTCGAACACCGCCTCGCCTCGCAGGGTCTGGGAGCTTCCGCCGGCCTCGTCCAGCACCAGGCAGCCGGCGGCGAAATCCCACAGGCCCTGCGCGCCGTGCACATAGACGTGAAAGCGTCCGGCGGCGACCCAGCACCAGTCCAGCGCCACCGAGCCCAGGGAACGCTGGGAGGCGTAGGGCGGCGCGGTGGCCAGGCGTGCGGCCAGCGCGGCCGGCAGGCGCTTGAAATCCACGCAGGCGATGGCGCGGCGCATGGGCGGCGCGCCGGGGCAACGCAGCGCCCGGCCCTGCAGGCGCGCCCCATGGCCCAGCGCGGCATCGAACAACTCGTCGCGCATGACGTCCAGCACCAGCCCCAGGCGTACCCGCCCGGCCTGCACCCAGGCCAGGGAGGGCCCGAAGGCGGGCAGCCCGGCGGCGAAATTGCTGGTGCCGTCCAGGGGGTCGAGCACCCACAGGCCGGGCCCCTCGGGCGATGCCGCCTCGGCCTGCATCAGTTCGAGCTGGCGCCCCGGGCTCATCTCCTCGCCCAGCAGCGGCACCTCGGGCCAGCGCTCGGCCAGGCGTGCCTGCAGATGGCGCTGCATGCCCAGGTCGGCGTCGGTGACCCAGCTGCCGTCGTCCTTCAGGCGCGCGCGCGGGTCGGCGGCACGCGGCAGGATGTGCTCGCGGGCCGCCTCGCGCAGCAGGGCGCCGAGGGCATCGAGGTCGCCAGGGTGGGGGTGCCGGAGGGACATGGTCCGAGGGTCTCGCGATTCGTCGCCGGGCCCGGGAGTGCTCAGGACTCGCCGGCCGGGGCGCCCGGAACCAGGATGGTCGGCGCCGCTGGCGCGGCCGTGCGCGGCCAGTCAGCGCTGTAGTGCAGGCCGCGGCTTTCATGGCGCAGGCGCGCCGAGCGCACGATCAGCTCGGCCACCTGCAGCAGGTTGCGCAGTTCCAGCAGGTCGCGGTTGACGCGGAAATTGGCGTAGAACTCCTGCACCTCGGCCTGCAGCAGGGCGATGCGGTGCGCGGCGCGCTCCAGGCGCTTGTCGGTGCGCACGATGCCGACGTAGTTCCACATCATGCGCCGAAGCTCGTCCCAGTTGTGGCTGATCACCACCAGTTCGTCGGCGTCGCTGACCCGGCTCTCGTCCCAGGCGCGCAGGCGCGGCGCGCGCGCGGGCGGCTCCTGCGCGATGGCCTGTGCCGCGGCGGTGCCGAACACCACGCACTCCAGCAGGGAGTTGCTGGCCAGGCGGTTGGCGCCGTGCAGGCCCGTGTAGGCCACCTCGCCGATGGCGTGCAGCCCGGGCAGGTCCGTGCGCCCTGCCAGGTCGGTGAGCACGCCGCCGCAGGTGAAGTGCACCGCCGGGACCACGGGAATGGGTTCACGCGCGATGTCGATGCCCAGTTCCAGGCAGCGCTGGTGGATGGTCGGGAAATGGTGCCGGATGAACTCCTCGCCGCGCGCGGTGATGTCGAGGTACACGCAGTCGATGCCGTGGCGCTTCATCTCGAAATCGATCGCGCGGGCGACCACATCGCGCGGCGCGAGCTCCGCGCGCTCGTCATGGGCGGGCATGAAGCGCGTGCCGTCGGGAAGGAGCAGCACGCCGCCCTCGCCGCGCACGGCCTCGGAGATGAGAAAGCTCTTGGCCTTGGGGTGGTACAGGCAGGTGGGATGGAACTGGATGAACTCCATGTTCGCCACCCGGCATCCGGCGCGCCAGGCCATGGCCACGCCGTCGCCGCTGGCGGTGTCGGGGTTGGTCGTGTAGCGGTAGACCTTGCCGGCGCCCCCGGTGGCCAGGATGGTGTGCGCGGCGCCGTAGGTGTCCACGCGCCCGTTGCCGAGGTCCAGCGCGTAGGCGCCCCAGCAGCGGTCCTGGTGGCCGTCCTCGACGTGGCGTCCGGTGATCAGGTCCACCGCCACGTGGTTCTCCAGCAGGCGGATGCCGGGGTGGGCGCGCGCGCGCGCCAGCAGGGTGCGCTGGATCGCGGCACCGGTGGCGTCGGCCACGTGGGCGATGCGGCGCTGGCTGTGGCCGCCCTCGCGGGTCAGGTGCAACTGGCCGTGTTCGGTGTCGAAGGGCACGCCCTGCGCGCGCAGCCATTCGATGGCATGGGGCCCCTGCTCGATGACAAAACGCGTGGCCGGCAGGTCGTTGAGCATGGCGCCGGCCACCAGCGTGTCGTGCACATGGGACTCGAAGCTGTCGCCGCTGCCCAGCACGGCGGCGATGCCGCCCTGCGCCCACTGGCTGGAAGAGACTTCGAGTTCGCGTTTGGCCAGCAGGGTCACCGGCATGCGGTCGGCCAGCTGCAGCGCGGCGCTGAGCCCGGCCAGGCCGCCCCCGATGATCAGCACGCCGTCGGAACTAGGGGTGGTCGAGGCCATGGAGGGTTCAGAATTCGAGGTTGTCGATCAGGCGCGTGCGCCCGAGGCGGGCCGCGCCCAGCACCACCAGATGGGAGTCGCGGCGCAGTTCCTCCGGCTGCGCCGGCCCCTGCAGGTCGGCCCGGCGGCGCACGCTGAGGTAATCGGGCTCCCAGCCCAGCTCGCGCAGGCCCTGCCCGGCCTGCGCCTGCGCCTGGCGCAGTTGCTCCAGATCGGCGCAGGCACGCGCGCGCGCCGCCAGTTCGCGCAACGCGCGATGCAGCTGCGGCGCTTGCGCGCGCTCGGCCGGGCTGAGGTAGCCGTTGCGTGAGGACAGGGCCAGCCCGTCGCTCTCGCGCACCGTCTCCAGGCCCTCGATGCGCACCGGCAGCGCGAATTGCTCGACCATCGCGCGGATCAGCATCAGCTGCTGGTAGTCCTTCTTGCCGAACACCGCCGCCGAGGGTTGCACCAGTTGCAGCAGCTTGAGCACCACGGTGGTCACGCCCTCGAAATGCCCGGGGCGGGACGCGCCCTCGAGTTCGCCGGCCAGTCGCGGGTCGGGGCGCACGTGGAAGGTCTGCGGCGCCGGGTACATCTCGGACTCATCGGGCGCGAACAGCATGTCGCAACCCGCCTGCTCCAGCAGTTGCGCGTCGCGCTGCAGGGTGCGGGGGTAGCGTTCGAAGTCCTCGCCGGGGCCGAATTGCAGGCGGTTGACGAACACGCTGGCGATCACCGGCGCGCCGAGTTCGCGGGCCCTGGCCACCAGCGCCAGGTGGCCGGCGTGCAGGTTGCCCATGGTGGGCACCAGCACGGGGCGTGGCCCGCGGGACAAGGCCTCGCGCAGGCTCGCGCGGCTGTGGAGGATCTGCATGGCTCAGCTTCCTCAGGCGCCGTAGCCGTGCAACGCCTCGTCGGGGAAGGCGCCGGACTTGACGTCACGCACATAGGCCTGCACGGCCGCGTGGATACTGTCCGCGCCGAGCATGAAATTGCGCACGAAGCGCGGCTTGGCGCCCAGCGTGATGTCGAGCATGTCGTGCAGCACCAGCACCTGGCCGTGGGTGCGCGCGCCGGCGCCGATGCCGATGGTGATGCCCGGATAGTCTGCGCTGACCCGCGCCGCGAGATCGGAGGGCACGAGTTCGAGCACCATCATGGCCGCTCCGGCCCGGCCCAGCTCGGCGGCGTGGCGCAGCAGGGTCTGCGCGCCCTGCTCGTCGCGACCCTGGATGCGGTAGCCGCCCAGCGCGTGCACGCTTTGCGGGGTCAGGCCCAGGTGGGCGCACACCGGAATGCCGCGCTCGACCAGCGCCGCCACCAGCGGCGCGGTCCAGCCGCCGCCCTCGATCTTGATCATCTGCGCGCCCGCCTGCATCAGCGCGGCCGCGCTGCGCACGGCCTGCGCCGTGTCGGACTGGTAGCTGCCGAAGGGCAGGTCGGCCAGCACCCAGGAGCGCGGCGCGCCGCGGGCCACGCAGCCCACGTGGTAGCTCATCTGTTCCAGGCTCACGGGCAGCGTGGAAGCGTGGCCCTGCATGACCATGCCCAGCGAGTCTCCCACCAGCAGGCAGTCCACGCCGCAGTCCTCCAGCAGCGCCGCGCTGGCGGCGTCGTAGGCGGTGAGCATGGCGATCTTCTCGCCCGCCTCGCGCATCGAGCGCAGGCGGTGCAGGGTCATGGGCTTGCGGCTGGCGGCGGCGGCCGCGCCGCCGTAGGGCGCGCTACCCTGGGAAGGGGATTCGGACATGGTCAGGATGGGGTGTAGGCCAGGCGCAGGTACAACGGCGCGAAGGCCTCGGCCTGGGTGATCTGCACCAGGCCCTCGCGCGCGAGCTCCAGCAGCGCCACGAAGGTGACCACCGCGTGCAGCACGCCCTGCGAAGGCTCGAAAAGGTCGTTGAATTCAGCCCAGCGGCGGTCCTGCAGGCGCCGCAGCACCCCGCTCATCACTTCGCGCATCGAGATCTGCTCGCGCCCGATGGTGTGGTGCGCATTCAGGCGCGCGCGACGCAGCACGTCGGCCCAGGC
>DAIDHU010000544.1 GCA_027451915.1 Thiomonas sp.
GTCGGCCTGGCGGGGCTGGCCACCGCGCGGCTGGCCCAGCTGGTCGGGCCGCGCGAAGCCTTGCTGGGCTTCGCCAGCGTGGTGATTGCCATCGCCTTGCTGACCGCGCTGGTGTTCGTGCGCGAGACCTTGCCCTGGGCGCGCGCCGAGCGCCATCGCCATGCCAGCCGCACGCACACGGGCCCGCGACCGCGCTTCGCCGACGGCCTGGCCGAGCACCCCACTTCGCGTCAGGTCTTTGCCTACGTGTCCTTCGGGCACCCCACCTTCTCGGCGCTGTGCCAGGCGGGCGTGGCGAACAAGGTCGCCGACACGCTGCTGTGGGTGCTGTTCCCGCTGTACCTGCACGGCCACGGGCTGGGCCTGGTGCAGGTCGGCTGGGTCACCGGGGTGTACGGGCTGAGCTGGGGCGCGTCGCAACTGTGGACCGGGCCGCTGTCGGACCGCATCGGGCGCAAGCGCCCGGTGGTGGCTGGACTGTGGCTGCTCGCCGCCGGCGTGGCCTGCGCGGTGCTGGTGCGCGGCTTCGCGGCCTGGCTGGCCAGCGCCGTGGTCATGGGCGTGGGCATGGCGCTGCTCTACCCGAACCTGATCGCCTCGGTGGCCGACATCGCCCACCCGAGCTGGCGCAGCTCGGCGCTGGGCACCTACCGCTACTGGCGCGACACCGGCTACGCCATCGGCGCGCTGGTGCTCGGGCTGGTCGCGCAGGCGCGCGGCGCCATCGAGCCGGCCTTCTGGGTCAGCGCGGCGTGGCTGCTGGCCTCCGGCGCGTGGGTGCTGCTGCGTGCGCAGGAAACGCATCCGGGCCACCCCGCGCGGCAGCCGGGCTTGTTCTAGTGCCCTGTCGCCCTCCTACCAACGACCGGCTTCGGCCTGCCCGGCCTTGCAAATGGGAGGAGCCTGGGCGGCGGATGACGTTCCTGTCATCTGCCGGTCCATGCCCGAGCAAAACTCCTGGGTGTCGCGCCGCGGGCAGGCCGACGTCACTCGCCGACGCTTTCGCGTTGCTGCGGAGTCAGCACCGAGTCGATCTGACGGGCCGCCTCGAGGCGGTTGCGCAGCATCTGCAGTCGCAGGGTCGACAGCGCCGTGGCGCGCTTCATGATCGCGTCGACATCGAGCTTGCCGCCGGCGCCCTGGCCCCAGGATTCCAACATGAGCTTGTGCATCGACTGCATCAGCGGCCACTGCTTGTCGAACAAGGCCTTCTCGATGCCCGCGACCCTGGTGCGCTGCGCGTCACTGAGCCGGGGATTCACGCCCCACCCACCGCAGGCGCCGTAGGCTCCCATCGTGCCGGGGCCGTAGCCGCCGTAGCCCCCCATCATCCCGGGACCGAAGCCGCCATAGCCTCCGTAGCCTCCCATCATGCCGGGGCCGTAGCCGCCATAGCCGCCACGCGCCCAGCCCCGCGGGTGCGAGCCCACGGCCCCACGCTGCCAGGCCCCGCCCGCGTAGCCCGGCCCGTAGCCGCCCATCATTCCCGGGCCCATGCCATAGCCGGAGCCCGGTCCCCATGCGTCGGACGGTGTGGCGGCCGCTGGAGCGCTGGCCGTGCCTGCAGCGAGCGCAGGAAGCGCGGCCGCGCCGAGGATCATCGCGGGCGCGGCCACCAGGCTGAGCGCCAGACGCTTGTTCCACTTGATCATGATTCGCTCCTTTGCGAACAGGAAAAACGGATTCAACGCAGGTCGAGGTCAGCGCGCCGGCGCTTGTACTCGTCGGCGTCGATCTCGCCCCGCGCATAACGCTCGTCGAGAATGGCCCGCGCCGAAGAGCCGGGGTCCATCGGCGTGGAGTGATGCCCGCGCATGCCGACCAACACGTCGCGCAGCAGCCCCGCCACGAGCACCACCACCACGATGACCACCAGCAGCATGAGGACCCATCCGAAACCGCCCATCATTGCGTAGCCCCATCCCCATCCGCCCGGGTGTCCGTACCACATCATGTCCTTCTCCTTTCGGTCGGTTGGGATCCAACGGTAGCGCCGCGTCGCCGGCATGTCCTTGACATGCCTTAACAGGCTGTTGAAAACCCGGAGGGGGGCGCGTTGGCGCAGAGTCGGGACGATGAGCGTGCGCCGGATCGCAGCGCGGGCTGGGCTGGGCGAAATGTGGGCCAGTCCTGGCCCCCGCCATCGATTGCCACCTGCGCGCTTCCTCCCGCGTCGACCCTTCGCGCCCGCGGCGCTGAACGTCCGTCGACCGCGTCAGGGGCTCGCAGCGCCAGGAGCCGCGAAGCGGATCACCCGCCCGCTGAAACTGGCCAGGAAGCGGGACTCGCCGACCGACGCATGCGACTCCCCCCACCGCGCCGGATCGCGCACATGGATGCTGCGAGGCGCCGCGGCGTCGAAGCCGCAGGCCACGACGAGATGCCCGCCCCGGCGCCCATCCTCGGGAAAGCCCAGGGTCACCGACGCGATGACCGGCCCCTGCAGCAAGACCGCGCGCAATTCGTCGGGCCCGTCGATGGCGCAGGCGCGGGCCATGAGTCCACGGCGTTGCGCCATCGCCGCGAGCCCCGCGTGAATCCAGCCCCGCTCGCCGTAGGCGCCTTGCGCGACTCCTTCCGCCAGCAGTCCCGCATACGCCTCGTCACGCCCGGTGAAGAAATGCACGATCATGCGCAGGCAGGCGACGCCGCAACCGCGCTCGGCCCAGAACCCGGCGTCGCGCCCATCGATGCTGAGCCCATGCGGCCATTCCTGATGACCGAAGCGCTGGGCGAAGCGCATCACGTCATGGTGCACCGACATGACTCAATGCGCCTGAATGCAGCGCGCGAATTCGTCGCGCTCCCAACTGCGGATGGCCAGCACATCGGCTTCGAGCTGCTCGCGGCTCGCATGGCAGAGATAAACCCCGCCGGGCTTGGACCCCAGGTCGACCGTGGGCAGCAGGCGATCGCCCTTGCGAAGTGCCATCCTGTGCCCATGGTAGGAAGCAAGCCCGCGGATCGGCTCGACATCGATGTCTCGCCACAACCGGCCTTCGACTCCGGAAATCAGGCTGACCCCCATCGCGTGCATGTTCAGCGCTTCGGCGCTGCGCCGCGCGCGCGCCCATTCGGGAATCAGATAGGCGTCGACGACCTCGTCGATGTAGGAACGCCCGAAGACCCTCAGGCTGAGACAGGGATCCATGCCGCCCGCCGGGCGGGTGGCCGTCTCCAGGATTCGTGGCCCCTGTTCGGTCACGATGATTTCCGTGTGCGACGCCCCCCAGCGCACGCCCAGCGCATCCAGCACCCGGGCGACGTAGTCGCGGATCGGCGCCATCGGCTCGGCGGATGCATCCTCCAGGATCTGGCGGTCATAGATCACGCGCCCGTTCGTGGCGCCCTGGATCTGGCTTTTCACGGATTTCCAGATTTCCCGAAAATGGTGCCGCCCCCCGACCGACACGGTATTGACGGCATATTCATCGCCGGCAAGAAAGCCCTGCACGACCACGCCACAATTCGCCGCGCCGAACACGTTGCGGTTCGCGAGAATCGTGGCCGCCGCACGACGCGCGGCCTCGGCGTCATCGCACACCATCACGTGATCCGAACCGCCACTGGCAGCGGGCTTCACGACCAGCTTTCGCGGCATGGGCCCCGGCGTGTTCCATACCTGCTCACCACGCTCGTCGAAGTGGATCTGCCAGGGGATCGGAATCCCCGCCGCGTCCAGACATCGATGCATCGCACGCTTGTCCTGCCTCGCGCCGGGCCACGCACAGGCATTGGCGGTGGCGACACCAAGGGCCAGCGCCAGTTCGTCGGCCAGGGAACTTCCGGTTTCCGCTCCGGCCAGCACATGGGACACGCGCAGTTCGTCCAGGCGTCGCACCACGCCGGCGAGGCCTTCACGCGCATCGATGCATTCGATGAAATCGCCCTGCTCCGCGCAAGGCATTCCTGGCGCGGGCTCGCAGGCGGTCCTCACATGGACCACGTCGATGCCCCTGCAGCGCAAGGCCGGCGGGAAATACGCGCCACTCGAGAATGCATCCACGACGGCCACCGTTGCGTGGTTGTAGCCTGCCTTCATGTCCCCTCTCCCTTCGCTGCGTGAACACCATGGATCGATACCGCGACCATCAGAAATGCCGCCACTGACAGCGCCACCGCAACACGCACATCGAGCAAGTACAGCAGCGCCGACGGAACGGCGAGACCCGCCAGGCCGGCTGCTGCCAGCAGGAAGGCGCGCCGGCTGAACTCCGAACCCATGCGAGCGGGGTCGATGGCGGCCACCCATTCGAGGTTGAATCGCATGAACGCCAGCTCGAAGGCCACCATGAAGACGAAATAGCTCAGGTAGCTGATTCGCGGCTCCCGAACCAGGAAGGCCAGCGCCAGCGCCGACACGGTTGCGCCAGTGAGCCACAGCCAGGGCCGCTGGCACGAACGCCCGAGGCGAACGAAGCCGCTGGACAGCCAGGCACCGAACAACACGCCCACGGTCGCCAGCGCACTGACCCCCCCGACGCCGGCGACTCCCTGGCCGAGGTAGCTCATCGGATAGGCGACCCGAATGGCGTTGTGCAGACCCTGAAAGGCGGTGATCACACCGAGCATGCCCAGCCAGTACGCTGCGCGCCGGCCCATGGCAGCTCGCGCGGGCACGGCCGGCGCGGTGCCGGGAGCCCCGGGAGGATTCAGCTGCGGGACGGACAGCGGCAGCTTGACAC
>DAIDHU010000545.1 GCA_027451915.1 Thiomonas sp.
TGACTTCTTCCGCAGAGAAGTGGTCGCGGGTGTACTGGAGAAGTCTTAGGCGTCGCTGAGGATGCAGATCTTGCCGTAGCGCAGCTGCGACAGGTCGACCTCGGCGTCCGCGCCGTGGGGATCCAGGCCGATGGCCACCGCGATGTCGTGGATCTCCTGGTTGGCGAACAGGCGGTCGCGGTCGACCTCCCACGAATTGAGCACCTTGCCACGCAGCGGAAGAACGGCCTGGAACTCCTTGTCCCGGCCCATCTTCGCCGAGCCGCCGGCGGAATCCCCCTCGACCAGGAACAGCTCGTTGCGCGACATGTCGCGGCTTTCGCAATCGGTCAGCTTGCCCGGCAGCACCGCCATGCCGGATCCCTTGCGGCGCTCGACCCGCTGCGCCGCTCGCTGGCGCGTCTGCGCCTGGGCGATGACCAGATCGGCCAGCGCGCGCCCGAGCTCGACATGCTGGCTCAGCCACAGCTCCAGCGCCGGGCGCACGAAGCCGGAAACCAGGCGCACCGCGTCGCGGCTGTTCAGGCGCTCCTTCATCTGCCCCTGGAACTGCGGGTCCAGCACCTTGGCCGACAGCACGCACGACGCGCGCGAGAACACGTCCTCGGGCAGCAGGCGCAGCCCCTTGGGAGCCAGCGCATGCAGCTCGATGAAGCCCTTGACCGCCTGGAACAGTCCCTCGCGCAGCCCCGCCTCGTGGGTGCCTCCGGCCGGCGTGGGAATGAGGTTGACGTAGGACTCGCGCAGCACGCTGCCCTCGGCGCTGAACGCCACGCACCATTGCGCACCCTCGCCCGGCGCGAAGCCCTCGGTCTGCGCCTCGGCGGCGCCCTGGCCCTCGAATTCGAGCAACACGGGCGTGTCGCCCAACGCCTCGCGCAGGTAGCCGCGCAGGCCCTCGTCGTAGCGCCATTCGTGGGTCTCGCCGCTCTTTTCCACATGCAGGCGCACGCTCAGCCCGGGCAGCAGCACGGCCTTGCTGCGCAGCAGGTGCGTCAGCTCGGACAGCGGAAGTTGCATGGACTCGAAATAGCGCGCGTCGGGCCAGGCTCGCACTCGCGTGCCGCTGCGCGCTTCGCCGCGCGCAAGGGAACGACTCTGCAGCGCGTCGACCGGCGCGCCATCGGCGAACACCAGCGTGCTGGCCTGCCCGTCGCGATGCACCTCGACCTCGAGGCACCGGCTCAGCGCGTTGGTCACGCTGACTCCCACGCCGTGCAGGCCGCCGGAGAAGCGGTACGCCGCGCCGGCATCGAGCTTGTCGAACTTGCCCCCGGCGTGCAGCTGGGTGAACACCAGCTCGACCACCGGCACGCCCTCCTCCGGATGCAGGCCCACCGGGATCCCGCGCCCGTCGTCCTGCACGGTCACGCTGCCGTCGGCGTGCACGATCACGTCGATGCGCCGGGCGTGTCCGGCCAGCGCCTCGTCGGCGCTGTTGTCGATCACCTCCTGGATGATGTGCAAGGGGTTGACGGTGGAGGTGTACATGCCAGGACGCTGCCTGACCGGCTCCAGCCCCTTCAGAACCCGGATCGATGCTTCGCTGTAGCTCGCGCGCTTGGATGTGGCCATCGGCGGTTGTGGATAAGACTCGACGAATGTGGACAACATGGACGCCGCGGCCGACACCAGCCGCGAGCGAAAAAATTTATCCCCACGGACTGGGGATAGCCTGCCCCGCGAGGGGTGCCAAAGCCAGGTTTCATGCGGCCCGGCTCGCACATGCCCAAAATTCGGGCAGGGGCTGGAGGCCCGTCGCGAGGCCTTGACACGGCGCCCGCCTCATGCGTGGGAGCCGTCGCCTGCGAAGCATTCTAGAAGCCCCCCATGACCGCGGCCCGACATCGGGGCGCCCGGCTGTGCTTGAATCGTGCCTGCACATCGTCGCTGCCCATGAACCCCACTTCACCGCTCGTCGTGGCGTGGCCCGCCTCGCCCTGGGTGCTGCGCTGCGCACC
>DAIDHU010000546.1 GCA_027451915.1 Thiomonas sp.
CCGGAGGTGATGAAGGCCACGGCCTTCCAGAGCTGGTGGATCGGGCCGTAGTCGCCCAGCGGCGCCAGGTTGGAATAGTCGTCGAACAGGAAACTGCCGCTGCGGCCGGGCCAGTAGACCAGCCAGGCCAGCGCCAGCAGCCCGAGCAGGGCCAGACCCGGCAGGATCGCGCGCGGGCGCGGCCGCGAGCGGCTCGGCGCGCCGCTCATCGCGCGCCCCCCGGCTGCGCGGAGGCCTCCGCTGCCTGCGCTGCCTGCGCTGCCTGCATTTGGCGGCGCAGCGCCAGGCGCTGCTGCCGGTGCAGCCCGAAGGGGTCGAGTTCCCGCAGGCGCTCCAGCCCCGCGGCCGCCTGGGAAAGCTGGCGCCCGGCGATCTGCAGTTGCACCAGGTTCTTCCAGTAGGCGAAGCTGCCGGGATCCAGCGCGACCGCGCGCAGCATGTCCGCGTAGGCCTGGGGAAAGCGATGGCTCACGTTGGCCTCGAAATTGGCGCGCAGGGTGACCATCTCGCCGTTGTCGGGATGCGCGCGCACGGCTGCATCGAGCAGCCCGCCGAGTTGCCGCAGGTCCGCGGGCTGGTAGCGGCACACCTTGTCCACCGCGCACTGCACCAGGCTGTACAGCGCCCCCACGTTCTCCACGCCCAGTTGCTGCGCCGATACTTTCGCGCGCAGTTGCTCCCACCAGGCCGCGGGCACCGGCAGGCCCTGCTTGGCCTGGATGAACACCAGGGCCTGCAGGGCCTGCAGGTCGGCCCCGGGGATTTCCGAGGCCAGGATCATGGCGCGCCGGGCCTGGCGGAATTGCGGGCTGTCGACCTTCGGGGCGATCAGGTACAACACGCGTCCGAGGTCATACACGGCACGCGGCGAGCGCGGGTGCGCGGTGGCTTCGAAATACGCCAGGCGAAGGGGGTTGCCCCAGATCTGGGCACGAATCGCGGTGAATCCCGCGTACAGCGCCAGCAGGCCGACGCACAGGACGCCGGCCACCATGCGCCAGTTGCCGCCCTGGCGGGCCCGCCAGGTGCCGAGCAGGCCGAAGGCGGCCAGGAACACGCCCCAGCAGGGCAGGTAGTTGCGGTGCTCGTAGACCAGGTCCAGGGGCACGAAGGTGGACACCAGCGAATGCCCGGCAAAAAACCACAAGATGCCCAGGGAGACCACCGGGCGGCGGCGCCGCAGCCCCAGGCCCGCAGCCAGCAGCGCCGCCAGCAGCAGCCAGCTGGGCGCGGTGGTCCACGGATGCAGCCAGGAGCTGGAGGCGGCGAGGTCGTCGTGGTACAGGCTCAGGGTGCCCGGGTCGGGCAGAAGGATCCAGTGCAGGTAGTCCACCAGCACCCGCCCCTCGGTCAGCAGGCGTTGCCCGAGCGTGAAGGCTCGCTGCGAGTAGGCCGCGCCGGACAGCACGCCCGGCAGCAGCCAGGCCAGTCCGAGCAGGCCGGGAAGCACGAGCAGCACCGCGTACACGCCGCGCAGCGAGCAGCGCGCCTCGCGCCCGCCCGCACCGGTGGCCGGCGCGCCGACATCCGCGCGCAACACGGCCCATTCGAGCACCGCGGCGTAGGCCGGCAGCATGATGCCGGTTTCCTTGGCCAGCGCGGCCAGCACGGTGGCGCCCAGAAGCCCCGCCCAGATCCAGGCCCAGGCGCGGCGTTGCGAGGCGCCGGAGCGAACCGCCTCGCGCAGCAGCATGCGCCCGTGCCAGTAACCGAGCAGGCCGAGCAATACGAAGGTGGCGGCCAGCGATTCCTCGCGCTGCACCACGTAGAGCACGGCCGTGAGCTGGATCGGCGCAAGCAGCCAGGCGCCGGCCACCAGCACGGCCAGCACGCGCGGCGCCAGCACCCAGTCCGGCACGGGGCCCGGGCGCTGCTCGCGCTCGCGCGCGTCCACCCACTCCAGCACCCGCAGGCTCAGCCAGGCCACCAGCCCGGCGTTGAGCAGGTGCAGCAGCACGTTGAACACCTTCATGGGCAGGGGCTGCATGCCCCACACGCGAATCTGCCAGGCGAAACTCAGCATGGACAGCGCGCGGCTGAAGGGCCCTGCGCGCCCGGCCCACACGGCCTGCCAGAAATGCGCGTTCAAGGCCTGCGGGGCCAGCGCGGGCTGGTCGACGATGTTGCTGTAGTCGTCGAACACGAATCCGCCGTGCAGGCCGGGCATGTACACCAGCCAGCCCAGCAGGGCCAGCGCGGCCAGGGCCAGGGCCAGCAGCGCCCTCGGCGACAAGGCCCCGGCGCCGCGGCCGGGCCCGGCGGACGGGGCGGACGGGGACACGGGCCGGGGAGAGGTCGAGCGCATGTGCGCCGGTCGCGCGCCGCTCAAGCCGCCAGGCGCATGCCCACGGCGTCGAAGGCAGCCTCCAGGCGCTGCACGGCGCCGGCCACGTCCAGCAGCTTGTCCAGGCCGAACAGGCCGATGCGGAAACTCATGAAATCCTTGGGCTCGTCGCAGGCCAGCGGCACCCCCGCGGCGATCTGCACGCCGGCGGCGACAAAGGCCTGCGCGCTCTGGATGGCCGGGTCGCGGGTGTAGGACACCACCACGCCCGGGGCCTCGAAGCCTGGCGCGGCCAGGCTGGCCACGCCGCGCCGGCGCAGGCTGTCGCGCACCCGCGCGCCGAGCTCGGCCTGCGCCTGCATCAGGCGCGGCAGCCCGATGTCGAAGCCCTCGCGCATCACGTCGCGCACGCGCACCAGGGAATCGGTGGGCATGGTCGCGTGGTAGGCATGGCCGCCGCCTTCGTAAGCCCGCATGACCTTCAGCCAGGCCGCGAGGTCGCAGGCGAAGCTGTCGCTGCGGGTCGATTCCATGCGTTCCAGGGCGCGCGCGGACAACATGGCGAAACCCGCGCAGGGCGTTCCGCTCCAGCCTTTCTGGGGTGCGCTAACCAGCACGTCGACGCCGCAGGCGCGCATGTCCACCCACATCGCGCCCGAGGCGATGCAGTCCAGCACGAACAAGGCCCCCACCTCGTGCGCGGCTTCGGCCAGCCGGCGCACGTACTCGTCCGGCAGCATCAGGCCGGCGGAGGTCTCGACATGGGGCGCTAATACCACCGAGGGGCGCTGGCTGCGGATGGCCTGCACCGCCTCCAGCACCGGAACCGGGGCGAAGGGGGCCTGCGGGGCCGCCGAGACGGCACGTGCCTTGAGCACGGACACGCGGGCGCGCGGGCGCGCCGCCTCGAGAATCTGCGACCAGCGATAGCTGAACCAGCCGTTGCGCAGCACCAGCGCGCCGGCGCCGTCCTCGGTGGAGACGAACTGTCGGGCCACCGCCTCCATGGCGAAACTTCCGCTGCCGGGCACGACCACGGCGGACTCGGCGCCGTAGGCCTGGCGCAGCATGGAGGAGATGTCGCGCAGCGCCTCGCGGAAACGCAGGGACATGTGGTTGAGCGCACGGTCGGTGTAGACCACCGAGTACTCGAGCAGGCCGTCGGGGTCGACGTCGGGGCGAAGTCCGGGCATGGGCAGATCTCCTGTCGTTGTCGGCCGGGCCGCAGGGCCCGCGCTGCCGCGTCGGGCAGGCGAAAAAGCCTAGCATGACTTGGCACAATGCTTGGCATGATGGCGGGGGCTGCCCGACTTGTCCCGGCCGCTTGCGCGACGTTACATTGTGTGTTGTACCTACGGCTTGCGCATGAACCAATTCCCGACCCGGCTGGATTCGCAGGTGGCCTTCGCCATCGCGCGGGCCATGCTCGACGGCTTCAACAGGCATTACCGGCTGTTCCGCCAGGTCAGCCGCGAGGCGAAGGCGCGCTTCGAGGCCGGCGACTGGGCAGGGCAGCAGCGCGCGCAAAGCGAACGCATCGCCTTCTACGATACCCGCGTGGACGAAGCCATCGAGCAGTTGCAGGCGCAGTTCGACCTGTCGCGCCTGGACACCGAGGTGTGGCACCAGGCCAAGCTGCACTACATCGGCCTGCTGACCAATCACCTGCAGCCGGAGCTGGCGGAGACCTTTTTCAACTCGGTCACGACCAAGGTGCTGCACCGGCGCCATTTCCACAACGACATCCTGTTCGTGCGCCCGGCGCTGTCCACCGAATACATCGAGAACGACGAGCCGGCCGCGCAGCCCACCTTCCGCGCCTACTACCCCACGCGCGAGAACCTGCACGAGACCCTGGTGCGCATCGTGCACAACCACCAGCTCCAGCGCCCCTTCGCCGACCTGGACGGGGACGTGCGGCGGGTGGTGCTCGAGCTCGAGCGGCGCCTGGAGGGGGCGCGCCTGCGCAGCAATTTCCAGATCCAGGTGCTGTCCTCGCTGTTCTACCGCAACAAGGGCGCCTACCTGGTGGGTCGGGTGATCAACGGCTACTGGGAGGCGCCCCTGGCGCTGCCCATCCTGCACGGCCCCGACGGGCGCCTGGTGATCGACACCGTGCTGCTGGACGAGGACGACCTGCTGCTGCTGTTTTCCTTCGCCCGCGCCTATTTCATGGTGGACATGGCGGTGCCCTCGGCCTGCGTGCAGTTCCTGCGCGCCCTGATGCCCCGCAAGCCGCGCTCCGAGCTCTACAGCGCGCTGGGCCTGGCCAAGCAGGGCAAGACCCTGTTCTATCGGGACTTTCTGTACCACCTGCGCCATTCCAGCGACAACTTCACCACGCCGCCCGGTATCCGCGGCATGGTGATGCTGGTGTTCACGCTGCCCTCCTTTCCGTTCGTGTTCAAGGTCATCCGGGATTTCTATCCGCCGCCCAAGGACACCACGCGCGAACAGATCAAGAGCAAGTACCTGCTGGTCAAGCGCCACGACCGGGTCGGACGCATGGCCGACACCCTCGAGTACTCCAACGTGGCCTTCCCGCGCGAGCGCTTCGACCCCGCGCTGGTCGACGAGCTCCGGCGCAGCTGCGGCTCCCAGCTGGAGGAGGATGGAGAGCTCCTGGTGATCCGCCACTGCTACATCGAGCGGCGCATGATCCCCTTGAACATCTACCTGCGCGAGGCCACGCCCGAACAGCTGGAAGCCGCGGTCATCGACTATGGCAACGCCATCAAGGACCTGGTGGCCGCGAACATCTTCCCCGGCGACATGCTGTGGAAGAACTTCGGCGTCACCCGCCACGGCAAGGTGGTGTTCTACGACTACGATGAAATCGAGTACATCACCGACTGCCACTTCCGCCGCGTGCCGCCGCCGCGCCACGAGGAGGACGAGATGGCGGCCGAGCCCTGGTACCCGGTGGGCCCCCATGATGTGTTTCCCGAGACCTTCGGCAGTTTCCTGCTCGGCGACCCCAGGGTGCGGGAGGTGTTCCTGCGCCACCACGCCGACCTGCTGGATGCCGAGTTCTGGCAGGCGCAGCAGCAGCGCATCCGCGAAGGTCATGTGGTCGACGTGTTCCCCTACGACACCGCCCGGCGCTTCCCGCGGGCGGATTCCGCGCCGGCGCTGGCCGGCGCACAGACCCCCGAGATGGAGATGTCATGAGTTCCGATCCCGTAGTCATCGTGTCCGCCGCGCGCACCCCGATCGGCGGCCTGCTGGGCGATTTCGCCTCGGTTCCCGCCTGGGAGCTGGGCGCCACCGCGATCGCTGCCGCGGTGCAGCGCGCCGGGCTGTCGCCGGAGGCGGTCGACGAGGTGCTGATGGGCAACTGCCTGATGGCCGGCCAGGGTCAGGCCCCCGCGCGCCAGGCCGCGCTCAAGGCCGGCCTGCCCCAGTCCGCCGGCGCCGTGACCCTGTCGAAGATGTGCGGCTCGGGAATGCGCGCCATGATGTTCGGCCACGACATGCTGGCCGCGGGCAGCGCCGAGGTGCTGGTGGCGGGCGGCATGGAGAGCATGACCAACGCCCCGCACCTGGCCTTCGTGCGCAAGGGCGTCAAGTACGGCATGACCGAGTTCTACGACCACATGGCGGTCGACGGGCTGGAGGACGCCTACGAGCGGGGCAAGGCCATGGGCGTGTTCGCCGAGAGCTGCGTGGCCCGCTACGGCTTCACGCGCGAGGCCATGGACGCCTACGCCATCGAGTCCACCGCGCGCAGCAAGCGCGCCAACGAGGACGGCAGCTTCGACTGGGAGATCGCCCCGGTGGTGATCCAGGGCCGCGGCGGCGAGCAGCGCATCAGCCGCGACGAGCAGCCCTTCAAGGCGCGCCCGGACAAGATCCCCACCCTCAAGCCCGCCTTCCGCAAGGACGGCACCATCACCGCGGCCACCTCGTCGAGCATTTCCGACGGCGCCGCGGCGCTGGTGCTGATGCGCGAATCGACCGCGCAGCGCCTGGGCTGCAAGGTGCTGGCGCGCATTCGCTCGCATGCCGTGCATGCGCAGGCTCCCGAGTGGTTCACCACGGCGCCGGCCGGCGCCATCGACAAGGCGCTCAAGCGCGCCGGCTGGCGCAAGGACGACGTGCAGCTGTGGGAGGTCAACGAGGCCTTCGCCACCGTGACCATGGCCGCCATGCACGAATTCGGCCTGTCGCACGAGGTGGTCAACGTGCACGGCGGCGCCGTGGCGCTCGGCCACCCGATCGGCGCCAGCGGCGCGCGCATCGTCGTCACCCTGCTGGGCGCGCTGCGCAAGCGCGGCCTGTCGCGCGGCGTGGCCGCGCTGTGCATCGGCGGCGGCGAGGCCACCGCGATGGCCGTCGAGATGGCCTGAGCCTCCCGCCCATCGCCCAGCCCCGTCCCCTGCCCGGAGCCCCGTCATGCCCGTGTCGCCGATCACCTTGTTCTTCGACTTCTCGTCGCCATACTCCTACCTGGCCAGCACGCAGATCGAGGCGATCGCGGCGCGTCACGACCGCGGCATCGAGTGGGTGCCCATCCTGCTGGGCCCGGTGTTCGCGGCCACCGGGTCGCGCCCGCTGGTGCAGCAGCCGCTGAAGGCGGAGTACTCGCTGCGCGACCTGGAGCGCTCGGCGCGCTACTTCGGCGTGCCCTACCACCAGCCGCAACCCTTCCCGGTGGCCACGCAGCAGGCCGCGCGCGTGCTGCTGGCGCTGCAGCGCGCGCGCTCGCCGCTGGATGTGCCGTGGATCCATAAGGTGTTCGAGGCGTATTTCGTGCAGGGGCGCGA
>DAIDHU010000547.1 GCA_027451915.1 Thiomonas sp.
GCGTGCCGCCCGCCGAGGGCGCGGCGCCCGTGGGGACGGCGGGCCTCGCGGAGCGCGGGCATGGCTGAGCCGGTGCTGGGCTCCCCGGTCGATACGCTGCTGGGGGCCAGGCCGCGCAGCCGCGCGCGGCGCTGGATCAGCATCGCCCTGCTGCTGCTGGCGCTGGCCGCGGCCGGCGTGCTGCTGCTGCGCTTCGTCGAGGGCAACAACACGCCTTACTACATGGTGCCGGTCACGCGCGGCCATCTGGAGCCCCATGTCACCTTGCAGGGCACGCTGCGCCCCTACGGCGAGATCACGGTGCACGCTCCGAGCGACGCCCTGGTGAGCGCGCTGCCCAATGCGGTGGGCTCCAGCCTGGCGGACGGCGAGGCGGTGGCGGTGGTCGACACCACGCAGGCGGCCCGGGCCATCGAGCTGGATCGCTCCACGCTGGCCGCGGCCCGCCAGCAGGTCGAGCGCGCGCGCGTCGCGGTGCGCGCTGCTTCCGCGCGCCTGGCGCGTTTCGAGAAGGTGTGGCGCGAGTCCGAGCACCGCGTGCCTTCGGCGAACGAGATGCAGACCGCGCGCGCGGACGCCGCGCGCGCCGCCATCGAGTTGCGCCGCGATCGCATCCTGGTCGAGGCCGCGCGTCAGGGACTGGCCGACGACATGGACCGCCTGCACGCCATGCTGCCGCGCGCGCCCATGGCCGGGGTGGTCAGCGAGGAGCTGATCGCACCCGGCAGCTGGGTGCACGCGGGCCAGCCCATCCTGCGCATGGCCCCGAAGGGTGCCGGCTCGCTGGTGACGGTGCCCCTGGATCATTCGCTGGGCCCGCTGCCGCCCGACACGCCGGCCCGGGTGAGCGTGGACGGCGCCAACGGCGACGAACACAGCGCCATGCTGTTGCGCATCGACACCGACCCATCCGGCAAGCGCAGCGCCGTGTTCGCCATGCCCTTCGATCCGAGGGTCCCGCTGCATGCGCGGGTGCGTGTGAGCCTGACCCTGCCGCAGCGACGCCATGTGCTGCTGGTGCCCAACGCGGCGCTGGCCTTCGCGCCGCAGTGTTCGGCCCAGATCGCCCGCTCCAGCATCTGCGTGCTGGGGCGCGACGGCAGCGCGCGCAGCGTGGAGATCGTGGCCGGCCCCAGCGACGGCCGGCGCACCCAGGTGCTCGCCGGAGCCCTGCGCCCGGGCGAGCTGGCCATCATCGGCTGGCGCGATGCGCCGACGGCCTCGACCCCGAACCCCAAACCCTAGAGCCGGCCGGACGGCGGACGCCGTCCGGCCCTGCAGCCATGTCCCAAGACTCCCCGATGCTCACCCGTCGCCAGGCCGGCACCCTCATCGCTTCCCTGGCCGCCGGCTTGTTGCGTCCTGGCGGCGCCTTCGCCTCCGGCTCCGGACGCTGGGGCCCGCCGCGGGCCTTTTCCTGGGATGCGCTGGTGGGCCTGGCGCGTGAACGTGCCTCTCGCCCCTATGCGCCTCGCCCGCCCTCGGCCAGCGCCGTGCCCGACTGGGACAGTTTCGTGCGCCTGACCTACGCCCCGGCCGAGGCGTTGACCGGCACCGTGCGACTGTTTCCCACGCGGCGCGACGTGGCTCCCTACGCCGTGGGAATCCACGTGGTCGAGCACGGCATGGCGCGCAAGCTGCTCGACACGCGAGGCCTGTTCGGCGGCGGGGGCACCGCCGACCCCGCCGGCTGGCGCGTGCTGGACCCCAGCGGGCGCACCGACTGGATGGCCTTTCTGGGCGCCTCGTATTTCCGCTGCTCGGGCACGGAGAATCGCTACGGACTGTCGGCCCGCGGAGTCGCGGTGGACACCGGCCTGCCCGGGCCCGAGGAGTTTCCCGCCTTCACGGATTTCTGGATCGAGCAACGCGGCGACGACCACGTCGTGGCCCACGCTCTGCTCGACGGCCCTTCGCTCAGCGGCGCCTATGAAATCGACACGCGCTGGAACGTGGGCAGGGACATGGTGCAGGAGGTGCGCTGCGCGCTGTTCCTGCGTCGCGATATCGAGCGCCTGGGCATCGCCCCGCAGACCAGCATGTTCCTCTACGACCAGACCCGCGCCGACGGCATGCCCCAGGCCCACCCCATCGGCGACTGGCGCCCGGAGGTGCACGACTCCGACGGCCTGGCCATCTGGAGCGGAACCGGCGAGCATATCTGGCGCCCCCTGCACAATCCCCAGGCCGCGCGGATGCACGCCTTTCGCGCCGACCATCCGCGCGCCTTCGGTCTCTTGCAGCGCGACCGCCACTTCGACCACTACGAGGACGATCAGCTGTTCTACGACCGACGCCCCTCGCTGTGGGTGCAGCCCAAGGGCGATTGGGGTCCCGGTTCGGTGATGCTGTACGAGATGGCCTCGATTTCCGAGACCGTGGACAACATCGGTGCCTTCTGGGTGTCCGACACCCCCGCCAGGGCCGGCCAGCGCCGGGACATGGCCTACCGGCTCACGTGGACCACGGCCGATCCCAGCACCGACGCCAACGCCCACTGCGCCAACATCCTGGTCGGCCCAGCCGGGCCCACGGACACGCCGCCGGACCCCGCCACGCGCAAGTACGTGCTGGATTTCGCCGGCCCCGTGCTGGCCGGGCTGGGCGACGACAGCGGCGTGCATGCGGTGACCAACCTGCCCGCGTCGGCGATCCTCGGCCTGGCGGCGCATCCCATCGACGGTCGCCACGCGCGCTGGCGGGTCATGCTGGACATGCGCGTGGCCGGCCTGGCGCAGAAGGATGTGCGTGTGTTCCTGCAACGCGGCAGCCAGGCGCTGAGCGAGACGGTGGTGATCACCCTGGAGCGATGAGCGAGTCCACGCCCCGAGCACCGTCCATGCCCGCGATGATCTCCCCCCCGATGCTGCCGCCCGAGGCGCCGCTGGACATGCCCGTGCAGCGTCTCGAGGGGCCGCCACCGGCCTCCATCGACGTGCGCACCCAGCCGCCGGGGCTGCTGGTCAAGCGCCTGCTGCTGATCGCCACCACCGCCGTGCTGGCCCTGTCGGCCTCCACCGAGGTGCGCCTGGCCTTCTCGCGCGCCGGGCTCGACCCGCTCGACCTGCTGCTGCTGATCCTGTTCGTGCCGCTGTTCAGCTGGATCGCCTTCGGCTTCGTGAACTCCGCCATAGGATTCGTCCAGCTGATCAGTGGAGAGCACCCCGGCTTCACGGCCATTCCCAGCCCGGCGCGGGCCCTGCGCCATCGCGTGGCCGTGCTCATGCCGGTGTACAACGAGAACGTCGAGGCCACCTTCGGCCGCGTCCGCGCGATGGCGCGTTCCATCGCCGCCTCGGGGGGCGCGGCGTGGATCGACTTTTTCATCCTCAGCGACTCCAACCCCGCAAACGGCGAGCATGAGCTGGCCGCCTGGGAGGTCCTGGCCCGCGATGCTCCCATCGCGGTGTACTACCGGCGACGCCCGGTCAACACCGCGCGCAAGCCCGGCAACATCGCCGAATGGGTGCGCAGGTTCGGCGCGGCCTACGAATGCATGCTGGTGCTGGACGCCGACAGCCTGATGACCGGTGACGCCATTGTCGGCATGGCCTCGATCATGGAGGAACGCCCGAGTATCGGCCTGTTGCAGACCGTGCCCATGATCACCAACGCGCGCACCCTGTTCCAGCGCTGGATGCAATTCGCCAGCGAGGCCTACGGCCCCATCGCTACCGCCGGGCTGCTGTGGTGGTCGGGCTCGGAAGCCAATTTCTGGGGCCACAACGCGATCGTGCGCACGCGCGCCTTCGCGCAGAGCTGCGGGCTGCCCGAGCTCCCGGGCAAGCCGCCCTTCGGAGGACATATCCAGAGCCACGACATGCTCGAGTCGGCGCTGTTGCGACGCAGGGGCTGGGCGGTGCACATGGTGATGATCGACGGCAGCTACGAGGAGTTCCCGCCGACCATGGTCGACCACGCGATGCGCGACCGCCGGTGGATGCAGGGCAACCTGCAGCACCTGCGCGTGCTGGACAGCACCGGCCTGCACTGGGCCAGTCGCCTGCACCTGCTGATCGGCGCGTCGGCCTACCTCACGTCGCCGGGCTGGCTGCTGTTGTTGCTGACCAGCGCGCTGCAGGTCTTCGTGTCGGGCCAGGCCACGCTGGTCGGCGTGACCTCGCCGGTGGTCTTGTGGCTCACGGTGCTGCTGCTGTTCGGCCCCAAGCTCATGGGCACCATCTGGCTGCTCGCCGCGCCTGCGCGCAGGCGCGCCTTCGGCGGGATCTCCGGAGTGTTGCGCTCGGTGGCCCTGGATGTCCCGCTGGCCATTCTCATGGCCCCGGTGACCATGATGAACCAGACCAAGGCGCTGGCCTCCCTGGCCCTGGGCATTCCGTCCGGCTGGGCCAGCCAGACCCGCGAGGCGCGGCGCATCCCGGCGCTCTCGGTGCTGCGCAACCTGCGCGAGCACCTGGCGCTGGGGGCGGGATTCGCGGCCATCGCCCTGGTGGATCCGACCATCGCGCTGTGGTTTTCGCCCATCACCCTGGGGCTGCTGAGTTCGCCATGGCTGATCAGCTGGACATCCAGCGAGGCGCTGGGCGAGCGCGCGCAGGCGCTGGGCTTTTTCCGCGTTCCGCCTCCGCAGATGGGCGAGGACGCGGGGTCCGCCAGGCCATCCGAGGCCCCTTCGAAGCCGAGCCAGGCCGAGCGGCCGCATGAATGAGGCGTTAATCGGCGGTGAGCGGCAGTTCGGAGGCGCTACGAGAAGTTAGGCTGGTTACGCAGGGTCACCCACGAGGAATGGATCGGGGTTTACCCTAGCAACAGAGCTTTGTTCCCATCCGTTGTACAAGGGTATGGCCCCGGCGACTCTGTGGGCCCCCGAGCCTTCGATCAAGGAACCTGCGATGCCAGCCAACCCCTATGCCGCGCAGATTTACCAAGACCTGCTGGTGGAACTCGAACATGCCCGTCTGCTGCTCGCGCAGGCCCGCGTGGGCTACCGCGCGCCCGAGGCCTCGGCGCAGCGAGCCATCGAGGCCATCGACCATGTCGAGGCGGCCTGGGGCTCCTTCGGACGCCAGCACCTGCACGCCACGCGAGCAGCCTTGCGCTGGCTGCTGCATGGATCGCTTCCGCGCACCGAGGAATGCATCGAGGCGGTGCGCGAACTCTCGGTGCTGCTGCAGGCCCATGTGCCGGTCGAGGCGCGCGCCAGCGCCACCCGGCATTACGCCTTTCAGTGAATTTTCTCCCCGCGCGAGCCCCGATCGCGGCTCCACAGGCAGCGCACGATGGTGCCGGCCGAGGGGGATGACTCCACCTGCAGTTCCGCGCCGATCAGCCTGGCGCGGTGGCGCATGATGGGCAAGCCCAGGTTGTCCCGCCTGGACTCCGGCAAGCCCACTCCGTCGTCACGCACCTCCAGGCGAAGGCGCTCGTCCCCCAGCTCCAGCTCGATCCTGATCTGATGCGCGCGGGCATGCTTGAGCGCGTTGTGCAGGGCCTCCTGGACGATGCGGTACAGGTGGGTGGCCACGGTCTCATCCAGCGCTGGCGCGGTGCCGCTGATCCGCAACTGGCACGCCGTGCCCGAGCCCGCGCCCGCATCCTCCACCAGCGCCCGCAGCGCCGTGGACAGCGAGCTGCCATCCAGGCGTATGGGCGACAGCCCGCGCGCCAGCGCGCGCGCCTCGGCGGTCGCGCCCTGCAGGCGCCCCTCCAGATGCGCGACGGATTCGGCCGCGGCCGCGTGGCCGTCGCGCACCAGGCGCTGGCGCAGGCTCGCGCACAGCATGGCCAGCGCGGTCAGCTGTTGTCCGAGTCCGTCGTGGATCTCCCGCCCGATGCGCTCCTGTTCTGCGGTTCCGATCTCGACCACCTCGCGCTCGAGGCGCTGGCGCTCGGCGAGTTCGCGCAGGATGCGCTGCTCGCCTTCGCGCAGCCGCGCCTCGTCCTGGCGTGCCTGTGTCACGTCCACGCCCAGGGTGACCACGTGGGTGACACGGCCGGCGGCATCCCTCAGCATGGTGTTGCGCCATTCGAACAGGCGCGGCTTGTCGGCGCGGTTGAGCCAGGGGTTGTCATGGACGGGGATTTCCTCGCCCTCGCACAGGCGCCTGAACACGTCCAGCACCTCGCCCCGACAACTCGGCGGCAGGAAGCGGGTCCAGAAGAAGGGCTGGTCGCGAACGTCCTCGAAGCTGTAGCCCATCCATTCCTGGGCAGCCCGGTTGAAGCGCACGATGCGTCCTTCACGGTCCAGGACCATCAGCACCGCGCCCACGGTGTCGAACAGGGCGCTGTCGAGTTCGGCGATTTCAGGCACGGGCATGGGGGTGGAACTTTCCGGGGCGCCCTGGGGCTGGCGGTGCAAGTTTGTGCGCGATACTACCGGCAGCTTGATTTTCCGCACAACATACCATTCGAAGCCGCATTTCCATGCAAAAAGAAACCCGGCACGGTGGCCGGGTTCAAGCACTGCGTGGTACGCACGAAGGAGGGGCCTTCATGCTCCGCGAACCAGTGCAGGGGGAGACAAGAGGGGGCTCAGTGCTGGGCGTCCTTGCTGCCGGCGGGCTGCGCGAGGGCCTGGATCACCGCGTTGGTCAGGTCGAGCCTGGGATCGATGTACACCGCGCTCTGGAACACGGCATCCAGGTGCCTCTGCGCGGCGATGTGCTCGACCACCCGGCGCGCGCGCTTGAGCAGGGACTGGATGTCGGCGCTGCGCTGGGCGTCCAGGTCTTCATTGAAGGCCTGCTTGGCGTCCTGGATATGCTGCGCGAGCTCGGTGATGCGGGTCTGCGCGGCGATGCGCTGGTCCTCGGACATCACCAGGGAGTTGGCCTGCAGCTTGGCCTTCTGCGCGTCCAGATCCTGTTCCATGGCCTTGATCTTCTGGCTGCGCGGCAGGAATTCCTGGCGCAACTGCTGGGCTTCCTGGCGAGCAGGCGCCGATTCCTGCAGCACGCGCTCGATGTCGATGTAACCGATGCGCCCCGGCGCGGGCGCGCTAGCGGCCTGGGCCAGGCCGGCGCAGCCCAGCAGGGCCGCGCACAGCAGCGCCTTGAGCGCCAGGGCTGGATGCGTCGGGAGATGCGCCATGGGGAATGCCTGAGGATTCTGCGTGGAATGCGATGGGTACAAGACGCATCCTAGGCAGCGAACATGAGGCGAGCCTTAAGCCGGGTCCGGACAGCCTGTCCCGGAGCTGGCCCCGGAGGTCCGGAGGCGCTCCCGAGGCGCTCCAGAGACCCTCAGGCAGCCAGCGGGCGCAACGCGATGGTGCGGGGCCGGTCCTGCGCGCCGGGCTCGCGCCACTGGTACAGGGCGGCCGGCACCGCCGAGCCCCCACACTGGCCGCAGCTGCCGCAGCCGCCGCTGCCGCAGGCCCCGGCCGCGGGCGCCTCGGCGGTCACCGCCATGCCGCGGCGGGTCCAGTGCGCCAGCAGGTCTTCCACCACGCCGAGGGGAAGGCGCAGTTCCGCGGCCAGTTGCCCGGCCGAAACCATTCCACGCTGGCGCAAGAGCTCGCGCACCTGGAACAGCGGGCCGTTCATGCCGAGGCTCCTCCGGAGGCGGGGCGCAGACCACCGGAGCGTACCTTGCCGCTTCCGTACTGGCGCAAGGCCAGGACCAGCAGTGCGAATCCCAGCAGGCATGCGCCGACCCAGCCGGCCGATGCCGCCGGGTGCGCCGCGAAGGTGCCGAGCTGGTAGATGGTGGTGGCCGCTGCCCAGGCCACGCCGACACCGTAGGCGATGGAAAACACCATCCAGCCCCAGCCGACCTCGCGCCGAAGCGCGCCCATGGTGCTGGCGCAGGGAACGTACAGAAGCACGAACACCAGGTAGGCGAAGGCCGACAGCGGCGTGAAGGCCGCCGCCAGGCCCGCCAGGGTCGCGTTGCTGGCGCCGGAGGCCTGGGCCGCCTGCGCGGCGGTGTTGAGCTCGTGCAGGCCCAGGGGATCGAGCAGGTCGCTGAAGAAGGACTTCGCATTGGCGGGAATCGTGCCCAGCGCCTCGCGCAACCTGGCCAGCACCTCGGGGTCGCGGTAGTTCTGCAGGGCATCCGCGGATTGCTGGCGCTGGTAGATGCCGTTGAGGGTGCCGATCACCACCTCCTTGGCCGCCGCGCCCGCGACCAGCCCGGCTACCGCGGGCCAGTCACCTCGGCGCAGGCCCATGGGCTCGAACACCGGAGCGACGGCCCGGCTGGCCTGGGCGAGCAGCGAATGGTCGATGTGCGTGGCCCGCAGCCCCTGCGCGGTCCAGCCGATGCCCGGCAGGATGAACAACACCAGGCCGATGGCGGTGATTACCTTGCCCACCCGCAGGATGAAAACCTTCAGGCGCTGCCAGCTTTGCAGGGCCACGCTGCGCAGGCTGGGCAGGCGGTAGGGGGGGAGCTCCATCACGAAGGGCGGCGGCTCGCCGCGGATGGCCGTACGCCCGAGCATCCAGGCGCTCAGCAAGGCCACGACGATGCCCAGCAGGTACAGCAGGAACACCACCTGGCCCCCGTTGGCGCGGAAGAACACCACGGCGAAGGCCATGTAGATGGTCAGGCGCGCGGAGCAGGACATGAAGGGCTGCATGAGCACCG
>DAIDHU010000548.1 GCA_027451915.1 Thiomonas sp.
AACGGGCGCGCGCGGCCTCCTGCGCGTCCAGCCAGGCGAGGGCGGCGGCGCTGACCAGCACGATCATCGCGGTGCCGACGATCCAGGCGAAATACCACGAGGCGTAGTCGCCCAGGATGATGCCCAGCGCCACGAGCAGCGCGCCAAGCAGCAGGAGGGAGGCAAATTCCAGCAGGCTTCGCATGGGGGTGCAGGCCGCGTTCGGCCCGTTCTCAAGATTCAGTAGGCGTGGTCGCTGGATCGGACTTCCTCCGGGCGCACCTTGCCGCGCATGACCCGGAAGCACCAGCGGGTGTACAGGGCGACGGTCGGCAGCAGCACCAGCGTGAAGGCGCTCATCCACAGCAGGGTGTCGCGGCTGGAGGCGGCATTCCACACCGTCAGGCTGTGCGCCGGCGCGGTGCGCGAGGGCAGCAGGAAGGGAAACAGGCTGGCTCCCGCGGTGCCCAGCACACCCACCCAGGCCAGGGCGCACAGGCGCCACGCGCCCCGGCCGCGGCGCGCGCGTGCCGCGGCCAGGGCGCCGAGCAGGCCCACCACGGCCAGCGCCGGCAGCAGCCACAGCGCGGGGTGGCGCGAGAATGCCGCCTGCCAGGCGCCGGGGTGGCGGACCACGATCTGCTGCAGCGGGGTCTGCACCACGCCCGGGCCGGGGTGGCTCAGCAATTCCCAGCCCTCGAGGCGCGCGGCCCACACGCTTGCGGTGACGAACAGGAGCAGCGCCGCGCTCGCGGCGGCCATGGCCCAGGCGCGCGCCCGCTCGGCCACCGTGGCCTCGCAGCGCTGCATGAGCAGGCTGGCCCCCTGCAGCGAGGCCAGCGCCAGCGCCAGCCCGCCACACAGCAGCGCGAAGGGCCGCAGCAGTGCGCCGGCGTTGCCGGCATAGCTCGAGCGCAGGCTGTGGTCCAGGTCGAAGCCCACCCCCAGCAGCAGTTGCCCGAAGGCGGCGCCGAACAGCAGCATGGGCAGCGCGCCGCCGAGCACCAGGGCCCAGTCCCAGGTCTCGCGCCAGGCGCGCTGGGGCAGCTTGCTGCGGTATTCGAATCCCACCGGGCGCAGCAACATGGACCACAACAGCAGCAGCATCGGCAGGTACAGGGCGGAGAACGCGGTGGCGTACAGCAGGGGGAAGGCGGCGAAGCTGGCCCCGCCGGCCAGCACGAACCAGGTCTGGTTGCCTTCCCAGTGCGGGCCGATGGCGTTGAGGCAGGCGCGACGCTGCAGGTCGCCGCGCGCGACCAGGCGCAGCAGCGCGCCCACGCCCATATCGCCGCCCATGAGCACGGCGGTGCCGCACAGCACGATGCCGAGCACGGCCCACCAGCCCAGTTTCAGCGCGGCGTAGAGTTCGGGGGATGACATGGCCGTCGGGTGCTCGGTGGCTGCGCGGCTTCCCCGCCCTCAGTGCGCGCCGCGCAGCGGCGTGGCCTCGTCGCCCGCGTGCGGGCCGTTGCGCACCAGGCGCAGTTGCAGCAGCACATCGACCACCAGGAAGGCGGTGTACAGCGCTGCGAACACGGCCAGGGAAAAGGCCAGCTCGCCCACGCTGTGCCCGGATGCGCTCATCCACGTGGGCAGGAGCTCGTACACGGTCCAGGGCTGGCGGCCCAGCTCGGCGGTGAGCCAGCCGAACTCGCTGGCCAGGAAGGGCAGCGGGATCATGCAGGGCGCCAGGCGCAGGAACCCGCGCCGTCGGTGGACCTGGTCGCGCAGCGTGTACAGCAGCGCGAGCATGAAATAGGCGAACAGACCCAGCGCGATGGCGACCATCAGCCGGAAGCTCCAGAACACCGCGAACACGTCGGGCAGGCTGTCGAGCGCGGCTTGGCGCA
This sequence comes from Thiomonas sp., assembly GCA_027451915.1. Classification (GTDB taxonomy): domain Bacteria; phylum Pseudomonadota; class Gammaproteobacteria; order Burkholderiales; family Burkholderiaceae_C; genus Thiomonas_A. The sequence goes on from DAIDHU010000548.1 coordinate 1,833, forward strand.
GCTCGGCGTCGCCGAGCCGCGAGGGGTCGCCGTCGGGCGCGTAGCGTTGGGCGAGCAGGCCGAAGCCCAGGTTGCGCTGGTGCTGCTCGAAGGCGTCCAGCGCGCGCGCGTCGCGCGGGTCGGCGGCCAGCTCGCGCAAGGCGCTGAGCGCCAGCAGGCCGTCGCGCACGCGCTGCTCGTTGGCCGCGGCGATGTCGCGCGCGCCGGCCACCGGCTGGTCCAGGCTGTGGGTGACCAGCGGGGTGAGCACGTAGGGAATGCGCAGCGCGAAGCGGTTGTCCTGGCGCGCCTGGTCGGGCCAGGCGGCGACGTTGAAGGCGGCCGGCGGGGGTTCGGTGGT